>CAYSNA010000227.1:2274-8631 GCA_964432185.1 uncultured Cytophagia bacterium | reverse complement strand
CTTTTACTTCCACAATGATTTTAGCCTCTCCCGTGAATTTTCGTGTCGAGTTTTAAAAGAATGTCCCATAAATCATCCCTGTCACAGTCGCCATAAAAACGACGAGCGCGACAAAGACAATCGTCTTTTGCGTGCCAATGACACTGCGAATCACCAGCATATTGGGCAGCGACAACGCCGGGCCCGCTAAAAGCAGCGCAAGCGCCGGACCTTTTCCCATGCCGTTGGCCATCAATCCCTGCAGAATTGGAATTTCCGTCAACGTGGCAAAATACATGAACGCGCCGACAATCGAGGCGAAGAAATTGGCAAACAACGAATTGCCGCCGACCAGCGTAGAAATCCACTGTGAAGGAATGATGCCATCACCGCCGTCGGGAGACCCGAGCAAAAATCCGGCTACGAGCACGCCAACAGCCAGCAGCGGCATAATCTGCTTGGCGTACGACCAGGTGGAAGCCAGCCATTCTTTGGGTTCGCCGTCATTCAGGTTTAAAATCACCGACAAGGCAAAAATCGCCACAATAAACGGCATAAAAATTTGGCCGGGGAAAAACAGCACAGCCGTCGCTGTTGTTGCGCTCGCTAACAACACATGCAGCGGTTTTATCTTGATGATCAAGAGCAAACTGAGAACGAACAGAATGGCAAAAATCGCGGTGATTTCCCCCTTGTTCGCCCAAATGGAATAGCAGGTACAATCCGTCTGATCCGGTTTGCCCCAATTGGTGAAAACCAGAATACCGGTCAAAATGAGAAAATGCGATGCGGTCTTCCATAACGGTGTCTGCGACTCATTTTGTGGAAGAACAATGTGAGCCGCCTGGCGTTCGCCCTCTTCTTTTAAATAGAAAAAATGCATGAAAAGACCGATTAAAATACTAAAACCAACGGCGCCGATGATACGGGCGATGCCGATCTCCACCCCAAGAACGTTCATGGTGAGAATGATCGCCAGAACGTTGATCGCCGGCCCGGCATACAAAAAAGCAATGGCGGGCCCGAGTCCGGCGCCGCGTTTATAGATGCTGGCAAAAATCGGCAGAATGGTGCAGGAGCAGACCGCCAGCACCGAGCCGGCGATGGACGCCATACCATAGGCCACCCATTTTTTCGCTTCGCCGCCGAGGTATTTGATAACGGCGCCCTGGCTGATAAACACGCTGATAAATCCGGCCATAAAAAATGCCGGAATCAAACAGAGCAGTACATGTTCACGGGCGTACCATTTGGCCAAAGCCAAAGAGTCGTGAATGGCCTGGTCAAATCGGGAGTAACCGATGGGCAAAAAATAGGCAGCGAGAAAGAGGCCGAGCATCCAGGCCAATATTTTCTGTTCTTGTTTTTGATTCAAAATACAGCTCTTCTCATTTCGTAAATCATCGAATCAAAAACGATTTATGACAGCTTGCACAATCGATTTCGATCGACAGAATTCACCATGTCAACATCTTTTTGCACGAGTTCATTGTACGGCATCCAGGTTGATAACAACGGCAGCAATACTTTAATAACATTGCTCGTGGACTGACGATTGAGGTAATAATTCACCCATTTGTTGTCTTTTTCATCGTAAATCAAGCCCGAATCCCGTAGGATAGAGAGATGTTTCGAAACGGTGGACGCCGCAAGATTTAACACAGCTTGAATTTCACACCCGCATAACGGTCGCTGTTCGAGCATTTTGATGATCCGCAATCGATTCGGATCAGACAGCGCTTTAAAGATTTTCGACAGTTCTTCCACAACCACCTCATTTCGTAATTTAGCGAAATGTACAAACACAAAATGAAAAGAACAATAATTTATTTTCACTTGACTTCTAGAGTCATCGCTTTTATTTTAGCAAAACTCTGACGAAAGGATTCCCGACGTGCTCAATGGCATCGATTATTTCATCGTTCTTCTCTACTTTGTCGGCATTCTCTGGATGGGCTGGTATTTTAAAAAATTCGTCAAGTCCTCGACCGATTATTTCCTCGCCGGCAAAATGCTGCCCTTCTGGGCCATCGGCATGTCGATTGTCGTGACGGATATTGGCGCGCTGGATTTTATCGGGCTCACCGGCCAGGCCTATCGCTACGGCATCGTCGTCGGCAACTTTGACTGGATCGGCTCCGTCCCGGCGATGATCCTCGCCGCCCTGGTTTTTGTGCCGTACTATTGGCGCGCCGGCGTGTTCACCATTCCCGAATATCTCGGCCGCCGTTACAACATTTATGTCCGCACGATCAACGCCTGCGTCTGGCTGCTCATTCTCACCCTCAATCTCGGCATCATCCTGTGGGCCACCGGCATTATGATGAGCGAGCTGATGGGCTGGCCGATTATGACCTCCATTATCGTCACCGCGGCGATCGTTGGATTGTATACGATTATGGGCGGATTATCGGCCGTTGTCATGACGGACACCGTGCAACTCGTCGTCATGTTCATCGGCGGCATTGCGGTGCTTGTTTTGGGTCTGTGGAAACTCGGCGGCTGGTCGGCCATGGTAGACAAGATCAGCAGTCTCGGTCCGGAGTATTCGGATCATTTGTCGCTGGTTATCTCGCCCGAGAAAAACACGCCGTATCCGTGGACGGGCATCTTTTTTGGTTTGGCGCTGGTGCTGGCGCCGGCGTATTTTATCGCCAATCAAACCATCGTGCAGCGCTCGCTCGGCGCCAAAAACGAGTGGCACGCCAAAGCCAGCGTGCTGTGGGGCGCCTTTCTGAAAATGTTTATCCCCGTATTATTCGTAATCCCGGGGCTCATCGCGCTGGCACTTATCCCCGATATTCAAGATGGTGACCGCGCATTTCCCATACTCATCAAACAGCTCTTGCCGCCGGGCATGACCGGACTCGTATTCGCGGCGTTTTTCGCCGGTCTCATGTCCAGTGTTGATTCGGCGTTGAATTCGGCGGCCACCATTTGGACCAAAGATATTTACGAACGTTTCATCAAACCACGTGCCGATGACGCGCACTACTTAAAAGTCGGACGTATATTCACCGGTGTGCTGATTATTTTTGCCGTCATCACTGCGCCCATCAGCGATCTCTTTGAAGGCATTTACGTCTACATTCAAACCATTTTTTCGATTTTTCAGGGACCAACGCTGGCCATCCTGTTGCTCGGCATGTTTTGGCGGCGCACCACGCAATGGGGCGGACTGGCCGGCTTGCTTGGCGGCATTGCCGTCGCCTCCGTTTTATATCTTTTCAAGGGCGAGCTTTTTACCATCGATAATCCGTTCCTCTACATCGCGTTCTGGAGCTTTTTGAGCGGCTTAATTTTCACGAACGTTGTGACGCTTCTCACCAAACCGGAACCGCTGGACAAAATTCGCGGCCTAGTTTACGGTTTGGTCCTGCACGATGATGAACTTCAAAGTAAACTTGAACACAAATTAGGGGAGAATGGTCATGTTTAATTTCAACTGGCTGCACAACGTATCGGACGGCTGGGGGCGATTTCTCCTCATCCTGGCCTTTATCGCGCCTTTAATCTTTGCGCTGACCATGAAACGAAAATATATCTATCAGGATGCGCGGGATCATGCCTGGTGGCGAAATCTCAAACTGTGGGTCCTGCTTATTGTTCTCATTCAAATTGCCATTTATCTTTATTTTTAATGATTGAGCACATCAGACCACAAATTTCTCCGGATCAGGCGCGTACTATTTTGAGCGCCCCGCCCGGATTTTTGAAAAAGAAACGGCGCCTGGAAAAGATCGAACTTTTCCTTCTCCCCAGTTTTATTGTCGATGTTCAGGTCACGTCCGCCAACACCACAAAAAGACAATCGTTCTGCATCGATGCGGTGCTCGGCAGTTTTGCGTTTTATGAGATGTCCACGGCGAAACCGTTGGTCATGCCGGAATTTCGAACCTGCCCATTTTTTCTCAGTGAAAATGATGTTCGTGATCAAGCCATCGACGACTATCGTCGATATCTGTTGCGCACAAGTTTAAAAATGCGGTTTACGTTTCGCATTGACAACATTGTTGAGGTGCGAAAAATCTATTATCCTTTTTGGATCGGCTACTTTAAACGTAAGGGTAAAATTGATTTTGATGTAATCGACGCGTTAGGTGGCGAGCATCAAGGCGCGGCCATGCGACCGGTGTTCATCAAAGCCTTGTTGAATGAAATCGAACTGCCAGCGGATTAACGATAAGCCGCCTCGTGCAGTTCCTGCAACGTTGTTAAAGGTTTGGGGGGATAAAGATAGCCCGCAAGAAACTTGTAAATTTTTAATCTGATGATTTTGCCCTCTTTGGTATCCAGACGATCAAAGGAATGACCGCCGGGGATATCCTGATAAATTTCATACTCGAATTTTTTATTTTCGGCTTTGAGCGATTTTATCAAATGCTCGACCTCAAGCACATTGACGTCTTCATCATTGGTGTTGGTGTGAATGAGCAGCGGCGTTTGCAATTTGTGCGCATTCCAGGCGGGCGAGCGGCGGCGATATTCATTCACATCCTCGTGCGCGGTTTTGCCGATGTGATACTCCGCCGAATAGAGCGCGCGGTAGTCGTCATCATAATAGCCCATACGCGCCACCAGATCGCTGACCGGCACGCCGGCAAACGCCACCTGATAATCTTTCGGATGTTCAAAAATATTCATCAACGAAATCAATCCGCCGTGACTCCAGCCGATGATGCCGACGCGTTTGGCATCAACAAACTCGTAATTTTCGATCATATAATCACGGCTCGATTTGACGTCCTCAATTTCCAAACCGCCGTAATCAATTTTTTCATAAAACGATTTTCCGTAACCGGTGCTGCCACGGTATTCCGTCGCCACAATGATATACTGCTGCGCTACCAGTTCCCGAACGATGTGCGTGTAATAGGTGGAAAAATTGCTGTGCACACCGCCGTGCGGGAAAACGATGAGCGGATATTTTTTGCTGAAATTTATATCTTTAGGCAGAAACACATACGACCAGAATTTCACCGGATTGCCGGCGCCGAGAGCGGTTGGATTCTCTTCTTTCGCCAACGGCGGGCCGGTCATATAGACTTTGTCGATGAACGCGACATCGCCGACGCGTTGGAACCACAAAATATCATCGGTCATTTTTTCGAGCACATCGAGCCGGTGTTCGAGCTCGGCATGACTTTTTTGTAATGATTTGAGAGCGGCGTTCAAACTGTCAGTCGGTGATTGCGACACAACCTGCGCCGTCAATCCGCAAAAAACCATAAAAATTGACAACATCTTTTTTGACAGATACACGACGAGCTCCTTTTACAACAGCACGATCTGGCCAGTCTCGATGGCCCGTTTTTCCGCCAGCGCCAGCTCGATGCTCAAACGCGTGCTGGGCGGTGTAATGATCTCCGGTTTTTTCTTATTTGTCAAACAATCGACAAAATATTTATACTGCTCGATGTAGCCATCGCTTTCGGGAACGGTTATTATCTCGGGTTTTTCAACGCCTTTTCGCCACAGCTTTAACGCCGGCGACTGCGTCGAGTCGTATTCGACCTGGCCGTTTTCATAGACCGCCGAGAAGGCCATTTTGAATCCGGAGTGGTACAGCCAGCTGCCTTCAAGGGTACATGTGATATTGTTGTCATAAAAATAGTGAGAGACGACCGCCGAGTTTGTGCCGTTGGCAAGTTTAATCCCCTGCGCCGAGACCGCTTGTGGTTTTCCCAAAAGATAATGTGCAAAATCCACATCGTGAACGTGCAAATCGTAAAGACAACCGCCGCTTTTATCGGCTTGAAAAAACCAGCTATCCGGGCCGCCCCAGCTCGGCATACCGCTTAAGCGATCAAAGCGAAAGGAGACCGGATTTCCTAATTCGCCGGCATCGTGGATTTTTTTCAGCTCGGCATATTCCGGCCAAAATCGGATGCACTGCGCGACGAAGAGCTGCCTGTTATATTTTTCGGAAGCCACGATCATTCCGTCGCAATCCTCAAGCGAAAGCGCCATGGGTTTTTCGCAGACGACATGCATGCCGGCGGCCATGGCTTCTTCGGTAAACTGCCGATGCAAAAATGTTGGCAAACATATACTGAGACAATCCGCCTGTTTCTCTTTTTGCATATCTTTTATCGATTCATAAAACGGCACGTCCAGTGGTTCCATGCCGTCCACGTCGACATTACCTTTTGTCACCGTATGCCATTTTGATTTATCTTTTTCGATGACGGCGACGAGTTCAGCGCCATTTATTTTTTTTATCGTCGCGGCATGAATGGCGCCGATGAAACCATAGCCGAGGATTGCAAATTTCATATTCTCTCCATTTTTTTGACAGGATGAACCGGATTATCAAGATGCAAAATTACCACCCATACTTGTCCGGTCCCCACTCTTTTTTGATTTGTTCTTGTTGCA
>CAYSNA010000227.1:0-2264 GCA_964432185.1 uncultured Cytophagia bacterium | reverse complement strand
GCAAATGCAGTCAAAAAACCTCCCAGTCTTTACGAAGTGAGCTATTTATCCGTCCTTTTAGAATTGGTTATATCGTTAACGAGAGACTCAACAGTCGCATCTTTGTAGATTGTTCTCTTGTCTTCGACATAGTTGCCATAGCCAGTAGAAAACTGGTTTAGAAATCGAAAGGTATTGACCAAACCAATTTCCTGAACCAAAATACGTATGGCCCGGTGATTCACTTCATTCAAAGGAATTGCTTCAATACTCATTATTTAACTCCGTTACTGACTCTACAGGAGGAACAATTTTTATGTTCAAATTTCTTAATGCGGTGGAATTTTTTAATAGCTTGTCATCGCAGGTGCAAAAATAATCCGCGCTCGCCTGTACAGCTGATGCAATATGCAAGGCATCGAGAGGATCAATTCCAAGATCAACAAAATTGGAGGCATTCTTTTGAACAGTCTCGTTCATCTCGATTCTCTTTGATGCGAAATTTAAAACCTCTACAGCAGCATCTCTCCTGTTCATATTGGGTGTTTTCTCAACTTCATAGGTTAAAATATCTGAAGAGAGCAGATCAATTTTGCCTGACTCGATGAGCTGCAAAATTCCTAAAATAGCCTCGGCTTCAACAGCAATACGAAGTTGTCTTTTGTCGTCAAAGGGGCGCTGGATCGCACAATTGTCCAGGTATATCTTCATATGCAAATATACTCAATTAAAATTGATTGTTCCAAACTTTTTACCACCCATACTTGTCCGGTCCCCACTCTTTTTTGATTTGTTCTTGTTGCACATACAAGAGGGTCTTGTCCGGCACATCCTCATTGACGATGGTGCCGGCGCCGATGACCGAATGAGCGCCGATTTTGACGCCGGGCATAAGAATGGTATTGACGCCGGTGCGGACATAATCACCGAGATACGCCGCATTAGCGCCAAAGCTCGGGAACTCGCGTCGACCGTTTATGGCATGGATCGTATTTTGGTCATCAAAACGAAGGTTACCGCAGACCGTGGCGGCACCAAGATCGCCGTTGTCGCCGAGGATGCCCCAGAACTCGCCGTAATGATAGGCATAAGCGCGCTGCAAAAACAGGCCGCTTACCTCGGCGCCGTGGCCGATAAAACAATCCGGGCCAATCGTCGTGTTGGCGTCAATCTGACAATAACGTCTTATCGTGCTGCCTTTGCCAATCACCACATTTTTTTCGAGAATCGCGCCCTGAGTGATTTTTGTGTCCGCGCCAACAACGAGATTACCTTCGATGATGACACCTTTGCCAATCTCGACATTCTCACCGACGATAATGTTCCCGGTGATGTCGGCGCCATCTGAAATTTTCACGTTGCTGCCCACAACATCATTTTCTATTTTGCCGCAGACATACGCGTTCCAAAAATAACTCGCCTCGAGATAATGCCAGGGTTTATCGAGATCAAACGTCATGCCCGTGGTCTCAACAGCATGAATCGTCTCGCTATTATTTATGGCACGCTGAAGCGATTCTTCCAGTTGCGGTTCATCGCTTGGCATCATACCAACCTGCACCGACGACATGGCAGTGGAACTTTGTATTAAATATGGAAGCATCAACGTGGACAAAGCAAACAGCCCGGCAAATCGATGCGTGACGCTATCGCGCGGATGGCCGAGGACATGCTCAATTCCATCACCATTAACGTGAGCGCAGATCCAATCTTGCGGCCGCTCTTGGCCAAGAGGATGTACCAGCGCCGAGCAGATGGCGTTGGCATTTTTCTGTTCCTGAATAAAACGATCGATTTCCGCAAACGTCAACACGACATCGCCATAGAGTAGGAGAAATCGATCATCTTTAATATGATTTAAAGCGGAGAAGACAGCGCCAGCCGTGCCTCTGCCCTGTTGTTCAAAAAATTCGACGCCCGGAACATTCGCCAGCGCGTTTCGCACCTGCTCTTGCCGATAACCAACGATTACAATAATCCGCTCAACGCCAACATTTTGCAGTTTCTCAACCATCCAGGAGATAAGCGGTTTATTGGCCAGCGGCAGTGCGGCTTTTTGTCGAGTGGACGAATAGGGCCAGATCTTTGTGCCCGGCCCGGCGGCGAGAATTACGGCTGTTTTCATTGTATGCTTTCAAATCACTTTGATTAAATAATCATACAAAAATCGACAATAAAATGAAAACAATAAATGGCAAATAGCCAGTGAATGGAACGAAAAATTCATTACCGGACACTTTTTGAATAACGGGTAAAACTATGCTAAATCTGAGATTTTCATAAAT
>CAYSNA010000226.1:0-8655 GCA_964432185.1 uncultured Cytophagia bacterium | reverse complement strand
CACGGCCGTCTTTTTGCCCGGTATTTTCTGGAAACGCATTAACGGCAAAGGCGCACTCACGGCGCTGGTCACCGGATTTAATTTGGGCATGATCAAATTGACGCTGGAAACCGTAGCCAAAGACGCCTCCGGTTTGGCCGGTACGCTGGCGAATTTCCACTTTTTGTATTTTGCACCGCTGCTCTTTGCCTTTGTTGCGATACTCATGATCGTCGTCAGTTTCTTAACCGCACCACCAGACGATAAAAAGCTGGCCGGTCTCACTTTTGCTTCTCTAAGCAAAGAAGACAAAGCCGCTTCTCGCGCCAGTTGGAACAAATGGGATGTGATCAACACGCTCATCATTCTCGGCATTATCGCCCTGGTGATGATTTATTTCTCACCGCTTGGCGTGGCAAAATAAGCACACAACTCCCGACTTTACTACAAAGGCTCGTCGCAATGGCGAGCCTTTGCTGTATTATGATGTCAACGGCCGGCGTTACGGTCCACATTTCAATCACAACACTATCGACACTATGCGCAGAATCTTACTCTTCCTTTTATTCATAACAACGGTAGGCGCTGAGCCTGTCTATACCGGCTTTCATGCGGCCGCTCTACCCTATGCGTCTTACAAGGATGGTGAAGGGTATGCCGGCGGCGGTAATCTCTATTTTTATCAATATGGGGATGGCCTGCGCTCGCCTTATGTGTGGAATACCATCTTTGGTTTCAAACTCTCCACCGAAGGCGCTATTTCGAGTTATTTTTTTCTCGACAAGCCGAACATCTTTAGTGACAATTCGCGTTTCAATTTTTATGTTGAGTATAAAAGCTATCTTGTTGATGATTTTTACGGACTCGGCAATAATCCGGAGTATAACCTCGATTATATAAATAAAGATCACCCCGACTATCGCGATAAATTTTATTACGCGTTCAAACAAAAATGGCCCGGCGCGAGTGTGTCGCTGCAGCTTCCGTTTCCACTGCCGAATACGCGGCATTTTTTCAGTCTCAGTTATTACAATCGAAAACTGAAAAGCTATGAGCACCCGAACACATTGAAACAGGATCAACCGGTTGGCTGGGCCGGCGGCGTGACCAGCACCATTCAGTACGGTGTGATCTATGATTCGCGCGATCAGGAAGCCGTGCCGCACAACGGCGTCTGGAGTGAACTTTTGGCCGAATATGCATCGCCAGTGCTTGGCAGCGATTACGACTACCTCCGCCTCACTCTCACCGATCGCCGCTATATCAGCCTCACGCCGCGCCTGGTTTATGCGCAACGTCTTCTGGTCGAGCCGATATTCGGCACGGTGCCGTTTTACGACATGATGACCATCAACGGCTCGTACGAACGCCAGCAGGGGCTTGGCGGCGCCTACAGTCTGCGCGGCGTGCCGAGGAATTTATTCGTCGGCCAACACAAACTGCTGGGCAATTTTGAGCTGCGTTTCGAAATGTTCAGCTTTACCATCCTCAAGCAGCACATGACCTTTTACTTGCACGGCTTTTTTGATGCCGGACGCGTCTGGGTGAAAGACGATCCTTTCACGCTCCAGCATTTGCACAGCTCGCAGGGCATTGGCCTGCACGGCCGTTGGAATAAAGACCTTGTCGGCGCGATTGACATTGGGCGATCCGCCTATTCGGATGTGGCGATTTATATCACATTTCGCAACCTGTTTTAACAGGCAGAAAGATTATCACTCCATAAAGTTCATTTTTTAGCCGAAAGTGCCCGACCTCGGTAAAATGAACGTGTAAACGAACCTCGGACAACAGGACGTAAGAGTTTAATTCATTTGTCCTTGCATTATAAAACAATTCTATTTATTTTGCAGCACACCACAAAAGCCATCTCCTGGCACTTTACAAGGAGGAAAGAATCGCATGGAAGAAAATACCAATTCAACCGAACAAGAGAGGATACCGCTTAAGAGCAGCGGCGGAGTCGATCAAATTCGCGAAATCATTGTTGGCGAACACCTGCGTTCCATTCAAGCCGGACTCGAGAATCTTCAAAAACAAATAAATGATTTACGCGGCACACTCGGCAGTTTCAAAGAAGAAGCGGATGCTTTTAATGAAAATTTCCAGCATTCCACAAGCGAGGAAATAGAAAAAGCAAAGCAGACAGCGGAAGAACAAAAAAAGAATATCGAGTCGTCAATGGCCGAAATGATGAAAACCATAAAGCTGCAACTGAAAAAGCTTGAAGAGAACAAAGTGGATAAAAGCAAAATCGGCCAGGTCTTTATGGAGTGGGGCCAAAAAATGAATGAACTGCAAAGTTAATTCGATCCGGTATGCAGCAAAAAGATAAAGACATGGCCTTGCGGCGGTTGAAGGAGATTCTCTTATCCGAGGATCACAAGCGCCTTGGCGAGCTTGAAACGGAATTACAAGCGTTGCAGGAGCAGATTGCGGATAAAGAGTCGCTGATCGACACGCTTGATCCGGTGATTGCGGACGTGCTCGATCGTAAAATAGTCAATTCAAAGGACGAGTTTGCGGACATTTTGGCGCCGGTGATCGGCAGTTCCATCAAAAAACAGGTCAGCGAAGCCAAGGACGATATTGTCGATGCGCTTTATCCGGTAATCGGCAAAACCATCCGCAAGTCCGTGGCCGAGGCGATGAAGAATCTCGTCAACTCGGTGAACGAGCGCATTGAGAAATCGCTGCAGTCCATCAATATTTTTCAAATCATCAAATCCAAAATTACCGGCGTCTCGCAAGCGGAATTAATGCTGCGTGAACACATGCCGTTCACGATTGTCGAGATGTATATCATCCGCAAAGAAAAGGGATTATTAGTCGCGCACGCGCACAGCCATGGCGGCGAATCGACGATAAATCACGAACTGGTCGGCGGCATGTTTGAAGCGATCAGCAATTTTGTCACAACCGCTTTTGCCGAACGACCAAACGAAAATCTCAACGCATTGCAGGTCGGTGATCGCGACATCATCCTGGATATTCAAAACACGTTTTATACGGCAGCGGTGATTGAAGGCGTGATGCCGAAAGATTTCCCCGACAAATTGAACGCGCTCGGTCACCGGCTCCATAATCGATTTTATAAAACCATTCGTGAGTTTGACGGCGATGCGCGGCCGCTCGCCGGTTGCGGCGCCATGCTGCGGAGCTTTATGGATCCGTTCCTGGTTGCCGCGGAGCAGGCCACAAAAAAATCCAAACCCGTCTTGCTCTATTTTTTCATTGTTCTTTTTCTGGTCGCGCTGGTGTTTGCCGGTGTCAAATTCATCCCACCGTGGCTGGCCGATCGTCGATTGACGGAGAGCGCCACCGCGCTCCTCGCCGCAGACAGCCGTGTGGCCGACAACATCAACATAACGGCAAAGAATGGTGAACTCGACTTGAGCGGCACGGTGCCGGGAATCGGCGAACGCGCCTATATTGACAGCCTTGTGCGAACGCTGCCGGACGTCGTGACGGTCAAGAACAGACTGCGCATTCTGAAATCGCATGCAGAGGTCGTCGAACGCATCAACCTGGCGTTGACGCCGTTTCGCGCCGATTCCGAAAACGAGATTCGTTTTCTCCTCGAAGAGGATCGCGTTACCCTCGAGGGCGTGGTGCCGAATCCAACGACGCGGCACGACATCGCCCGCCTCATCGGCGAGATTGAAGGCGTCAACAGCGTCATCAATAATCTCTCAGCCACTCGGCAAAGCGAGCGCGAAAAACTCGAATCGTTTCTCGAACATAATGATATTTATTTTGACGTCAATCAAAAAGAGCTGGATGTTCGACATCACCGCATTCTCGATTATCTTGCCGCCAAAATTTTGCTAGTGGATTCCGGCCACCTGACAATTGCCGGCTATTCCGATAACCTGTCTTCATCGCACTATAATCTGAGATTATCACAAGAACGCGCGTTGACCGTGGCCTCTTATCTTTTGAGCAAAAATGTCAATCAGGATAAAATTACTATTGCATTTTATGGGCAAGAAAATCCAAAAGCAACAAACTTGACGGAAACGGGGCGTGCCTTAAACCGTCGGGTTGAATTTTCATTATCAGGGAGTTAAATGTGGCAGTAACAGGAATGGGACCACTTTCAAAAAAAGTGTGTATGTTGGGGACGTTTGCCGTTGGGAAAACAAGCCTGGTACGACAGTTTGTTCACAGCACCTTCATCGATGATTATCTATCGACCATCGGCGTACAGATGTCAAACAAGACCGTTAATGTTGACATTCCGGGAACCGGTAAAACGCGGGAGGTTAAACTGATTCTGTGGGATTTGTCCCACGTCGAAAAGTTCGATGCCGCCGTCAAAGCGCATTTACACGGATCACATGCGGCGATTGTTGTTTTTGATTTGACGCGACCACAAACTTTTTCCGAGTACGAGGATATGCTGCACGGTTACCTTGAAAGCAATCCGGACAGTAAACTGGTGTTTGCCGGAAATAAAACCGATGTCTCAACCGATGATGCCTCCCGGCAGGAGATTTCCCAAGTCGCTGAAAAATTTGGCTGCCCGGTCTTTTTTACCAGCGCCAAAACCTCGGACAATGTTGAGGCTCTTTTTCAGACCGTTGCTTTTCAATTCGTTTAAGAGGTCCACATGTCCGAATTTTTCGAACGTATACTGCGAGAATCGAAAATTGCTTATGGATTCTTCGATCAGGATTATATTCTCAAAGACAACAGCAAATTGCTGGCGCATTATACCGGCGGCCGCTTGCAGAAAAAAAGCGCAACGTTATGGGATGTCTTTCCGGAACTGGTCGGTTCCGAGGATAAAGTTGAAGAGCTGCTGCACACCACCACCAAAAAGTATGACCTGGAAAAACTGACCCGCCTGAACGACGATGACAAACCGCGTTATTTCACCCTCTCCCTCTATCCTTACAAGGATGATTCGTTCTCCAGCACGCATCTGCTCTGCATTGTTACAGATACCACGGCGACAACGGCGTTGGAGCAGCAGGTGCAGCAGCAAAAAAATGAAATTCGCCTGCTGTACGATAACATTGCCGGACTTCAGGATCGCTATGGGTCAGAAATTTATGGTAAATCCGATAAAATTGCCGCGGTAAAAAGCTTTGTCAAAAAAATTGCCAAAATCCGCAATACGACCATTTTACTGCACGGCGAAAGCGGCACCGGAAAAAATTTGGTCGCGCATGCCATCCATAAACAGTCCATGATGGCGGACGCGCCTTTTGTGGAAATTAATTGCGCCTCCATACCGGAAACGCTCATCGAGTCGGAAATTTTTGGCTACGAAAAAGGCGCCTTTACCAATGCGTTGACCAGCAAAAAAGGACTGCTGGAAGAAGCGGACGGCGGCACGCTTTTTCTTGACGAAATTGGCGAATTACCCATGCCGCTGCAAGCCAAGTTTTTATCGTTTTTGGAGACCAAACGATTTCGCCGCCTGGGCAGCACGCAGGAACACACCGTGCAGGTTCGCATCATCGCCGCGACAAACAGGAATTTGCAGAAAGCAGTGGAGGCGAAAGAGTTTCGTCAAGATTTGTTCTATCGGCTGAACGTCGTATCCACAGAGCTGCCGCCGCTGCGAGAGCTTGGCGACGACGTACTCATCCTGGCGAATTTTTATATCAATTATTTTTCTTTTGATTTCGGCAAAAAATTCACCGGATTGACCAAAGAGGCGCAAGACAAGCTGACGCACTACCGATGGCCGGGAAATGTGCGCGAACTGCGAAACGTCATTGAACGCGCCGCCATCTTTGCCGAAGGTCCGCAGATCACCGCGGATGATCTGCTGTTGTTTGATACCATGAGCACCACACAACCATCGCGGCCGGCGGACATTTCGCTGCCGGATAACGGCCTCTCATTATTTGATCTGGAGAAAAAATTATTATCGCAGGCGCTGGATCGGTCAAGCGGCAATCAAACCCAGGCGGCCAAACTGGTCGGCTTATCGCTGGATACGTTTCGCTACCGATTAAAAAAATATGACCTCGGATGACAACTGCAAGCGCTGTTTGAAAAAATAATCAAAATAATGTTTGTCCTGTGAAATATCTACCGACCCTAAATGAGTTAAAGTAAAACAAATCGGGAAAATCGTCGTCCCCGACTCTGCAACATAGAAAAAACAACAACATCACCTACGAGGGAAAGGAGTCCTTTGTGAAAAAGCTACTAACAATCGCATGCTGCATTGTACTGCTCAGCAGTTTAGTCCTCGCACAGGAAGAAGAACCCAAATACGGCTGGCAAAAAGAAGCGACAGCCGCGCTCAACCTGACGCAATCGACATTTGACAATTACACCCAGGGAGGCGAAAATTCGACGGCGTGGCAGCTTCGCATCGGCGTAAAGTTTGTCGATGATCAAGAGAAATTTAACTGGGCGAATACGGGCAAGCTTGATTACGGTCAAACCAAGATCGGCAAAGACAGTTTCAAAAAATCGGCTGATGAAATCAAAGTCGAGAGTGTCTTCACGCCGAAATTCTGGAAGGTTGTCAATCCGTACGTATCGGTCACGGCTGAAACACAATTTGATGCCGGCTACAAGTACAGCGACGAGGGAAAAACCAAAGTGTCGCAGTTTATGGATCCCGGTTATGTTCGTGAATCAATCGGTATGTCCTACAAACCAAACGACATCATTCAAGCCCGTATGGGTGCGGCCATGAAACAGGTCGTTGCGGAAGAGTTTGGCGAATCATCCAACGAAGTTGGTGCGGATGCCGTGGTTGACTTTAATTACAAATTTTCCACCAACCAGATCAAATCCAAGGTTGAGCTGTTCTCCAACCTGGTCGCGTTTGACGAAATTGATGTGATCTGGGACACGGACCTGACGGCCAAAATCACCAAATTCATCGCCTTTAGTTTCAATGTCAAACTGGTGTACGACAAAGACGTCTCCAGCAAACGCCAGCTCAAACAGGTGATGGGCATCGGGGTCAGCTACAGCTTTTTCTAAATCGAATCTGACCTAACGTCAAATGCCCAAACGTGGACAACCGGTTTGGGCATTTGGCGATTTACGTTGTTTCACCTATCGAGTTTGTTGTTCTTTACCTTTTTCCACAGCTCGAAATCGTCGGCAAAGTAAATTATTTTTGGCATACCCCTTGCTTAATCCGGAGGCGTAACATGATACCCCGTTCCATACTACTCCCACAGAGGCGCCTTTCGTCCCCGCGATTGGCGCCGTTTTTATTTATATCAAATTGAAAAACACTCTTTTTGTGTGTATATTTTTGCTATGGAAAACAAATTTCATGGTTGCATGATCCAACGAGCCTTGACAATTTTTCTGTTGGTTTGCCTATTTGCCCTGCCAAACGCGGCACAGGATTCACATTACTGGACGACAACCTACGGCACCGAATCGACGCTGCTTGGCGGTGCGGTTGTCGGCAGCCATATTGATATCAGCTCGACGTTTTACAATCCCGGCGCGCTGGGCATTTTGGAGAATCCGGCCTTTGTCATAACCGGCTGGGAATTTAATGCAACATCGCTTCGATTCGAATCGGCCGCTGGACATGACAAGGATATGAACAGCATACACCTGTCGCCGGCGCCGGATTATATTACCGCGCTCATCCCAACAGCGTCGAAAAATAAAATCGCTTATACCTTTCTCAACCGATTCACTTTTTCCGAACATTTATCGACCCGCGACTCGTTTCGCAAAGATGTGCTGCATCAACCCGGAGATGAACAGTTTTCCGGCGACTATTTTCTTGATGCCTACATCAAAGAAAACTGGGCGGGCCTCACCTGGTCGCGCAAATTAAAGGATCATATCGGATTCGGCATCAGCCAATTTGCCACATTCCGTTCACAACGATTTTCTTCGGATATTCATACGCTGGCGCTCTCCGAAAACAACAGGTCCGCGCACTCCTCAATCACCCGGCATGTCGACTTTTATAATTTCCGCCTATTGTGGAAGATTGGTCTGGCGGTCGATGTGGATGCTTTCAAAGTCGGTTTCACCATCACAACGCCAAGCGTCAACATCTACGGCAGGGGATCGAGTTACATCAACACGTCCATAACCGGCTTTCGTGCGGAAATTTCCGATACTCAGGATTTTGTTGCCGTTGATGACCAGAAAGATTTGTCAAGCACCTTTCATTCGCCGTTAGCCATTGCCGTCGGCGCCTCTTATGCTTTGGGAAAAACCTCGATCCACACTTCTGTTGAATGGTTTAATGCGATCACCAACCAGCGGATTTTGCCGACGCGCTCGTTCATCAGTCAGTCGACCGGGAATCGTGTGGACAATGCCGTGATCCATGATATGGAAAGCGTGACCAATTTTGGCGTTGGGCTGCAGCATGTCCTCTCGGGGCATTTTGAACTGTATGCCAGCCTGGTAACGGATTTTTGCGCGCTGTCGCCCAGTTCGCCGCACAACATTTCTATCACCACGTGGGATATTTACCACCTGATGGCCGGCGCCCTGCTTCGCGTGTGGCGATCCGAAATTACCGCGGGCATCGGTTATTCCTTTGGACGCGATAGCGTCAGGCAAAGCGTTGATTTTGACTCGGCACACGAAGACAATCTTCTTTTGGGAGAACTCGGCAAGACGAACGGCGCATATGACGGTTTGACGCTGCTGGTGGGATTTTCAATTTTTCCCAAAGAACTGTTTCAAAAAACATTGGACGGTCTGCCGTTT
>CAYSNA010000225.1:0-8660 GCA_964432185.1 uncultured Cytophagia bacterium | reverse complement strand
TTGGACATTATATGATGTCCAAACTAATTTTTGTTGACTTTTACCAGAGTAACTCGGTTTTGAATCTTCTCAACCGATCCGCCAGTTCTGTTCGCGTAAACGGCAGGCCATCCACTTTGGTGAGTTTTTTCACCGGTGTGTTGATGATGGCTTTGATCAATTCGGCCAGTTGGCCTTGGTAGTTATTTTCAATAACGACAATCCGATTTACTGTGGCCGCGAAATTACGAATGGCCTTCCTGGGTAATGGATTTAGAATTTTGAGATGCAGGAACGGAAAAGGTTCCTCGTCGACATCGAGCAATTCCAGAATTGGACCAAGATTCGAACCCCAACTGATAAGACCGATGTCTTGTCGCTCACCGGGAAACTCTTCATATCCGGCGTACAGCTCAAAAACGCGATCAAGTTTATCAAATCGTTTCTTCATCATGGCTGTGTGCATCTCGGAGGTATAACTCGGCGTACCGGATTCATCATGTTCGAGGCCGGTAATGACATGTGCCAAGTCAACAGTTCCTGGAAGTGCCATAGCGTTGATAGGATTGCCGTTTAGTTGATACGGCTTGAAGGTCTCATCGCCGTCTTGCTGAATCGGCCGTGATTTGAGTTCAACATGATCAAAAATTGATGTTGGCAGTGTCGCCGTGCGTTGAGCAATGGTAATGTCCGTGAGAAGGATAACAGGCAACCGCAACTGTTCCGAAATGTTGAAGGCCTGGATGGTCATGAAAAACGTCTCTTCCACCGTACCCGGAGCGAGCACCACTCGCGGCGCTTCTCCATGAGAACCGTGTATGGCAGCCAGCAAATCGCTCTGCTCCATTTTGGTCGGCATGCCGGTGCTGGGGCCGGCGCGCTGCGCATCCACAATAACAACTGGAATTTCCATCATGCTTGCCAAGCCGATGAGTTCGTGCATCAACGACAGCCCCGGTCCGGATGTGGCGGTCATCGCTTTGGTGCCGGCGTAGGAGGCGCCGATGCACGCTCCGAGCGCGGCTATTTCATCTTCAGTTTGAATGCCGATGCCGCCAAATTTGGGCAGCTCCTCGACAAAATGTTCGAGAATATTGGATGCCGGTGTGATCGGATAGCCGGCAAAATACCGGCACTCGGCCGCCAACGCGCCAAGCACCAGCGCCTGATTTCCAGATACAATGACGGTCTCCTCGTTCTTTGTCGTTCGAACCCACTGCAACGGTTCAATACTATTCGAGCGGCAAAAAGCATATCCGGCTTTAATGGCTTGCAAATTTTTTTGCACCAGCCCGCTGTCTTTGCCACGGAACCAGGTGCCGGTCACATGCAATATATCATCCAGTTCAAGTCCCAGCAGGAAAGTGATCGCGCCCAATGCCACCATATTTTTACTTTGGAGCGATTCGAGCTCTTGCCGCGCGATGCGCGTCAACGGCACGCCAACAGTATCTTCCGCCTCCGGAACAGTATCGTCCGAGTTAAAAAGCACGGTCGTTGTTTGCGCCACGTTTTTAGACTGGTCAAAACTGTTTTTATCGAAACATACGAGAAGGTCGATTCGGTCGCCTGCCGTATGCAGCGTTTTTTCGGAAAAGCGCACCTGGAACAGACACTGTCCGCCTTTGATTTCAGCCGGGTAGGTTCGAAACGTCACGATATGTTTTCCGGTATGCTGCAGCGCGCGGCTGAGAATTTCACCGGTCGAAACAATACCCTCGCCCGATTCACCAACGATCCGTACGCATGTGCTTTCAAATGGCATCACGATCTCCAATAAAGTCAAATTAGGAAAACGGTATTTGAGGCGAGGCTATTCCTGCAAACACGATGAACTTTTTAAAGATAAACTGATAAATGATGATCTCGTTAAAAAGTCCTAGTAAATGAATAACATTTTTTTACAAATCTGTGTGTCGCAATATTTAAAATTATTGGCATTTAACAATTATGAAAGCTATATTTAGACCTGAATGAAAATGCAGTCAATTACGGAGGTTGAAATGAAAGCACTCGTTTTTCTACTTGCATCTCTGTTTGTGGCCCCTTTTCTTATGGCTGATGTGCGCGGCATATATCTAGGCGGCTCGGTCGGACAAAGTTTTATACAGACTGAAGTCAAAGATATCGAAAACTCGGATTGGAAATTGGACGACAATGATTTCGGTTACAAATTCATTGCCGGGGTTCGGATGTCCGAGGCCTTTGCTATTGAAGGCGGTTATAAATATCTTGGCTCCATTAAGGATGAAACTGAAAGTATTTCATACGAATCCAAAACATCCGGCTATGATCTGTGCGCCGTGGGGAACATTTATCTCGGCATTCTGGATATTCATGCGAAAGCTGGCTTGTTGTGGTGGGATGAAACCTTTGAAACCAATGGCCTGGAAGAAACGACAAACGGATCCGATTTCATGTGGGGTTTTGGAGCGACGCTTCGCCTGGATAAACTGGGGATTCGCGCCGAGTGGGAGCGGTTTGAAATTAAAGAATATGACCGACTCTCGCTGTTGTCTGTGGGTCTGATTTTCGGTCTGTAGGATTATGCGGACGTATAGCATTCACACACACAAACACGGTTTGACTGCTATACGTTTTCTTTGTCAAAAATATTTTTTCTGCATTTTGATATCCTTTCGGGGGCGCGGGGTAATGCTGTGTTAAATTGTCGCTTATCATCTTGATATTAAGTATTAATTTTGTTAATTTTCACACTGCCTAAACTAAACTCAACTTTACATAAAGGTATAAATAAAAGATGTCACTTGAAAAGTTTTTTAGCCCCAAATCCGTTGCCATCGTGGGCGCCTCTCAACAAAAGGGCAAGGTTGGTTACGAAATTCTGACGAATATGATGAAATCCGGCTATCCCGGCGAACTTTTCCCGGTGAATAACAAGGCGGATGAGATTGAAGGTTTAAAATGTTATCCTGATCTTGAATCGATTGGCAAGGCTCCGGATCTGGTCATCATTATCATTCCGGCCAAGTTTGTGCCGTCGATTATGGAGCAGTGTGTGAAGATTGGCGTTGATTCGGTTATCATCATCACGGCCGGTTTTAAGGAGGTTGGTGAAGAAGGACGTCAACTCGAAAAACAGGTGGCGCAAATTGCCCGGCGCGGCCATGTTCGTTTTATCGGTCCGAACTGTCTCGGTCTCATTTCCACGTATGATAAAGTGAACGCCAGTTTTGGCGGTGATCTGCCGGTCGAAGGCAGCACCTGTTACATCTCCCAATCCGGCGCTCTGCTGGCCGCCATTCTGGATATGGCGAATCAACAGGGCATCGGCCTCAGCAAACTCATCAGTATCGGCAATAAAGCGGATATTAACGAACTTGATCTTTTGGATGCGCTTGATAACGATCCCGATACCAAAGTGATTGCCGGTTATCTTGAAAGTATTGACAACGGCAACCTCTTTACCCGTGAAGCCGAACGCATTTCGCAAAACAAACCGATTTTATTGATAAAGTCCGGCGGTACGGCAGCCGGTGCGCAGGCGGCATCCTCGCACACCGGCAGTTTGGCGGGCGGTGATACGGCCTACGAAGCGGTGTTTCAAAAAGCCGGCATCATTCGCTGTAAATCGATTATGCAGCAGTTTAATTATGCCCAGGCCTTTGCCAATCAACCGTTGCCTCAGGGCCCCAGAGTCGCGGTTATCACTAATGCCGGCGGCCCGGGCATTATGACCGCCGACGCGATCGAAAATCACGGCCTTGATTTTGCCGTTCTTGCTGATGAAACCAAAAAGAGACTTGCAGAATTTTTGCCGGCGGCGGCCAATATCAATAACCCGGTTGATGTGCTCGGCGATGCGCTGGCCGATCGCTACGAACAAGCGCTCGATGTGGTGCTCGACGATGATGGCGTCGATACCGTCCTCGTTCTCCTCACCCCGCAAGCCATGACCGAAGAAGTCGCCACAGCCGAAGCCATCGTCAAGATCACTAAACAAAAGCCTGATAAACCCGTTTATGCCTGTTTTATGGGCGCTTCCAAAGTTGCTCAGGGCAATAATGTATTGCAACAGGGAAAAATCCCAACCTACCGCTCGCCGGAGGATGCCGTCGATACCGTGCAAACGGTAGTCGATTACGTCAGATGGCGGGCCAAACCGAAACGTGTGGTCAAGCTGTTCCCGGTGAACCGTCGCAAAGTTGAGAAAATTATCGAGCGTCATTTACGCGATGGTCGACGTGAAATTGGTGAAACTGAAGCCAAGGACATTTTGGAGGCGTACGGATTTGCCACGCCGGTCGGTGCCATTGCCACCAGCCCCGAACATGCGGCTTCTATCGCTCAGCAAATCGGTTTTCCGGTGGTGATGAAAATCTGGTCGCCGGACATCATTCACAAATCCGATGTCGGTGGTGTGAAGGTGGGTCTGCGATCGGTCAAAGAGGTTATCGATGCGTTTGATTTGATGATGTACCGCATCCCCAAAAAACAGCCGACCGCTAATATTCTTGGCGTACTGGTTGAAAAAATGGCCACCGGTGGTAAGGAAGTCATCCTCGGCATGAACCGCGATCCCCGTTTTGGCCCGTTGATGATGTTCGGTATGGGCGGCACCATGGTTGAGGTGTTGAAGGACGTGTCGTTTTACCTTGCACCGGTAACGGCTGATGAGGCAAAGTCGATGCTGAAATCAACAAAAACCTACCAAATGCTGGAAGGCGTTCGCGGTGACGAGGGCGTTGACATTGACGCGCTGGCCGAAGCCATTCAGCGCCTGTCACAGCTGGTGACCGAATTCCCGCAATTAAAGGAAATGGACATCAATCCGTTTTTGATTGGGCCGGCCGGTACAACGCCGATCGCCGTTGACGCCAGAATGAGTGTTGAATAATCATTTTAAATTTGAGAGAAAAAAATGCAAGCAGATCCGAATTGGAAAGAAAAATATAAAAGCAAAATTGCCGATGCGGCTTATGCGATCAAAATGATCAAGCCCGGCAACAGTATCTTTATTGGGACCGGTTGCGCGCAACCGCAGCACCTGGTGAATGCACTGGTTGAATATTCCAGCCATATTTACGATGCGCATATCGTCCACCTTTTGACCGTTGGTGATGCGCCGTACACCGATGAAAAGCTCAGCGAGAAATTCAAGATGAACAGCTTTTTCATTGCAGATAACGTGCGTCACTCGCTGGACAAAGGTATTGGCGATTACACACCGATTTTCCTGTCGGAAATTCCAGCCGAGTTTGAAAATGGCCGAATTCCGCTCGACGTGGCGCTGATTACGGTTACGCCACCGAATGCCAGCGGCCTTTGTTCTTTGGGCGTTTCTGTGGATATTGTCAAATCGGCAATTTCCAACTCCAGTTATGTCATCGCGCAGGTCAACAGCAAAATGCCGCGCACGCATGGCGACAGTTTTATTCATATCAACAATATTGATATGATCGTCCCATTTGATGAAGATATCCACGAGGTCCCTGAGCCGGCCATGGATGAAACATTGCGGCTCATTGGACAAAACCTGGCGCAGTTGGTCGAGGACGGCAGCACCATCGAATGCGGCATCGGTCGTGTCCCTCAGGCGCTGGCCGAATTCCTCAAAGATAAAAAGGATCTCGGCATTCATACCGAGATGTTCAGCGACTGGATTATCGACCTGATCGAATGCGGCGCCATCACTTGTGCGAAAAAAACCGCCAATCGTAATAAAGTCGTGGCCAGTTTTGCCATGGGCACAAAACGGCTCTATGATTACATCGACGCCAATCCGTTCATCGAATTTCATCCGACAGAATATGTGAACGATATAAACGTCATTGCTCAGCATGACAAGATGGTGGCCATCAATGTTGGTTTGGAAGTTGATCTGACCGGTCAGGTCTGTGCCGATTCGCTCGGCTATCAATTCTACAGCGGCATTGGCGGTCAAGTCGACTTTATCCGCGGCAGCGCTCGCAGCCGCGGCGGCAAGCCGATTATTGCACTGCCATCGACAGCGAAAGGCGGCACGGTCTCGAGAATTGTGCCTCACTTGACCGAAGGCGCCGGTGTTGTGACGACGCGCGGCGACGTTCACTATGTGGTGACCGAGTACGGTATCGCTTATCTGCACGGCAAGTCCATCCGCGAGCGCACGATGAGCCTGATCAATATCGCGCATCCCAAATTCCGCAAAGAATTGCTGCAGGCGGCGAAAAAACGCGGTTATGTTTATAAAGACCAAATTGAGTTGTCATGGGACGAAATTGAATACCCGGCGTACATGGAGCGATACGACACCCTGCGTGACGGTACGCAAATCTTTTTGCGCCCGGTGAAGCCCACCGACGAAGCGGCGCTCTCGGATATGTTCTATTCGCTCAGCGAGGAATCGGTGCGCAAACGCTTTATGTCCCGCACTCAGGCCTTCCCGCATAAGGATGTGCAGCACCTTGCCAACGTGGATTACAAAACCAATCTCGCCATCGTCGGTGTTGTGCCCAGTATCTCCGGTGATGAAATCGTGGCTATTGCCGAGTACTTTTTAGAGCCGCGTCAGGGACAGGCCGAAGTGGCTTTTGTTGTGCAGGATGAGTGGCAGCAAAAAGGCATGGGATCTCTGATGTTAAAATTTCTCAGCGAAATTGCCAAGACGCGCGGCGTACGAAGATTCCATGCCAAAGTTTTGCCGCAAAATAAAGCCATGCTGGCGGTTTTTCATCACTCCGGTTATAATGTTAAAACCGAGTTTGATGGCGAAGTCTATGATATCACGTACGAGTTAGAAAAAGAAAGGTGACACTTGGATAATAGAAAAGCAGCTTTTCTCTATTCAACTCAACTTGAAAATTATCATTATCCTGAATCGTGCCCGTTCAAAACTGAGCGGGCTTCTCAGGTTCGAAAAACCCTGGCATCGATGGGCTTGATCGGCACATCCGACAAGCGCCAGGTCGAGTTTCAATCGGCGCCGCGTGAACTGCTGGAATTGGTGCATACGCCGCGCTACCTTGACAAACTTTTCAAGACGCAAAAACAGCTGCCTGATATTGAAGCGCTGCATATGGGCATCGGCGGGCCGGATACGCCCGCGTTTGACGGCATGTATGATTACAGCGCGCTGGTCGTCGGCGCCAGTCTCAAAGGCGCCGATTTATTGCTCGGTGGTGAGGTGGATGTCGCCTTTAATCCGTCGGGCGGTTTGCATCACTCCATGCCGGAACTCGCCGCCGGCTTCTGTTACATGAATGACGTCGCCATCGCCTGCAAATATCTGGCGGACCACGGCAAGCGCGTCCTCTATCTGGATATCGATGTGCACCACGGCGACGGCACGCAAAAAGTATTTTACGACACGGATCAGGTCATGACCATCTCCATGCACGAGAACGGCCGATATATTTTCCCGGGCACCGGCTTTACGCATGAAATCGGTGAAGGCCGGGGCCGCGGCTTTTCGGTGAACATGCCGCTGCCGCCGCAAACCTACGATGCCGCTTTTATGACCTGCTTTAAAGAGATTGCCGTGCCGTTAATTAAAAGTTTTAATCCGGACGTGATGGTATTCGAACTCGGCGCCGACGGTCTGGCCGGTGATCCGCTGGCGCATCTGAAATTGACCAATAAAGTCTATGCCAAGGTGGTTCGTCATCTGCTCGACACGCATATCCCGTTTTTGATGACCGGCGGCGGCGGTTATCACGTCGATAATACGGTGCGCGCGTGGGCGCTTGGCTGGTGTATTGCCACCGGCGAGGAAGCGCGCGATATGAATCTCGGCCTCGGCGGCGTCATGCTCGAGTCCATGGACTGGATGGGCGGCTTTCAGGATATGGAGCTCGCCGTCTCCGATGCCCAAAAACAGGCCGTTGAACCGGAAATAGAAAAGGTCATCAAAACGTTAAAAAGTACTGTTTTTCCAATTCACGGCATTTGATCCCAGATCGACCACATTGAAAATTGGAGAAATCTGCGCTTTACTTGACTTGTGGTTTTCGTATTTAATATTTTATCTGTGAACACGTCGAAAATTAATTTTAACATAGAAACAACATGGAAGATAATCATGACAGAACGCACATTTGCTATCATTAAACCGGACGCCGTGGCTGAGAAAAATGCCGGTAATATCATCAGCATGATTGAGGCCGGCGGTTTGAACATTATTGCGATTAAAAAACTGAAATTAACAGCCGAACAGGCCGGCGCGTTTTACGGTGTGCACAAGGAAAAACCGTTTTTCCCGGAACTGGTTGAATACATGACCTCCGGCCCGATTTTTGTTCTTGCGCTTGAAGGCGACAACGCCATTAAAAGATGGCGCGATTTGATGGGCGCGACCAATCCGGAACAAGCGGCTGAAGGCACCATCCGTAAACTCTATGGCAAGAGCATTTCCTATAACGCCACGCATGGTTCCGACGCCCCGGAAACCGCCAAAGTCGAAGTGGCTTTCTTTTTTGATGAAAGTGATTTTATCGGCTGATTTTGTACCGTCGCTCAGCTATTTCATTTAAAAGCGCAAAAACAGTCGATGTTTTTGCGCTTTTTTTTTCCGTATCTTTGACGAAATCCTCGCAGCGCTTGTGAACTGATATTTTATCATCAGCAGAGTGGTGTGAATGGGACAGGATTTTAACCAGCTTGACATCGTATTTTTTATTACAGTTTGATATATGATGAATTCGTAAAAAGTCGAGACACAAGTCATTGCGAGGAGCGAAGCG
>CAYSNA010000224.1:0-8671 GCA_964432185.1 uncultured Cytophagia bacterium | reverse complement strand
AAAGCAGGCGCTGTTTGTCGGCATTCGTTCCACAGCGTATCGGATTGCCATGTTAGCCGGGGGTGCACTGGCGACGCTGGCCGGCCTGTTGGAAGCGTCGATTTTAAATATTCGGTTGAGCTGGTCCATCGCCTATGGCGGTGTGGCCGTACTGTTTGTCTTGGCTTTCTTTTTCCATCGCTGGATTTTGCCGATAGCCGAAAGCGCGTCATCAAAAACCGCTTCGCATCATTTGCCGTTTATCAACGCCTTTAAAACATATTTCAAACAGGACAAGATTGTGCCGATTTTATTATTCATCTTGTTCTACCGTTTGGGCGAAGCTGTGTTGTCCCGCATGGCCGTGCCGTTTTTGCTCGATCCCGTTGAACAGGGCGGACTCGGTTTGTCAACCGCAAGCACAAGTTTAATGCGGGATGTGATTGGTTTGTCCGGCCTGATTGTCGGCGGCATCCTGGCAGGCTGGTTGATCTCAAAATTCGGCTTGAAAAAATGCATCTGGCCGATGGCCGTCGCCTTGAATCTGCCGAATATTGGTTATCTCTACATGGCCATCGTCCAGCCCGGCCTGTCGGTCGTCTATCCATTGGTGGTGATTGAGCAGTTTGGCTACGGTATCGGATTCACCGCGTTCATGGTATTTTTAATGTACATCGCCAAAGGCCAATACAAAACATCACATTATGCCATCTCCACCGGTTTTATGGCGTTCGGTCTGATGCTGCCGAGTATGGCCAGCGGTCTCTTGCAAAACGCTCTTGGGTATGTCAACTTTTTTGCCCTCGTCCTGGTGTTGACCATCCCCGGTTTCATCCTCATCTTTTTTCTTCCGTTGGAGGAGAAAAGCGAATGAGCAATATCACAAAATTGATGGCCGTTTGTATGTTAGGTGTCCATTTGCTTTTTACGCATTGTGCCGAGACGGGCAACGCACAAGTGGATAGTCATCCGGTACTGCCGGGTATCGATGTTTTTTTATCAGAACACATTGAGATGGTGAAGAATAAAAATGTCGGATTGATCACCAATCCCACCGGCGTCACAGCACATCTGCAATCCACGATTGATGTTGTGCACGACCATCCGGACATCAATCTTGTGGCGCTTTTTGGCCCGGAACATGGCGTACGCGGGCATATCCCGGCGGGTGAGCGAGTCGATACATTTGTTGATGAAGCCACGGGTGTGACCGTTTACAGTCTCTATGGCGCCACCAAAAAACCGACACGTGAAATGCTGCAATCGGTCGATGTGTTGCTCTTCGACATTCAGGATGTCGGCATTCGGCCGTACACGTACATTTACACCATGGCCTATGCCATGCAAGCGGCGCGTGAATTCAACATCCCGATTATCATTCTGGATCGGCCAAATCCGCTTGGCGGTATGCTGGTTGAGGGACCACTTTTGGAAACACAGTATGCCTCGTTCATCGGATTATATCCCATTCCTTACGTTCACGGCATGACCATCGGTGAGCTGGCGCGCTATTTTAATGCCGAGTTTGACATTAATGCGGAGCTAACCGTCATCCCAATGCGCGGCTGGCGACGCGATATGACCTTTGAACAGACGAATCTGGCCTGGGTTCCCACATCGCCGCACGTGCCGCATACCACAACGCCTTTTTTTCTTGCCGCGACGGGCGGCTTTGGCGAGCTCCAGGTGTTAAATGAGGGCGTTGGCTATACCTCGCCGTTTGAATGCGTTGGCGCGGAATGGATAAACGCAAAAGAATTATCCGATGCGCTGAATGGCTACGCGCTGCCGGGCGTCAAATGGCGGCCGGTCCATTACAAACCCTATTATGGCGGCAAACAAGGTTTGCTGCTGCACGGTGTTCAAATTCATATCACGGATTACGCCGCGTTTCTGCCGATAAAAACTCAACTGGCGATTATAAAAACCGTGCACGATTTATATTCCGAAAGAACTCTTTTTAATCCGGCGCGCCTGGATATGTTTTACAAAGCCATGGGAACAGCAAAAATTGAGCAGGCGATTAAAGCCGGACAAGGACTCGACGATATCTATACGATGTGTCAACAGGGGATTGATTCGTTTGTAATAAAAAGTAAAACCTATCTTCTTTACGATTGAAGCGCCTGCAAATCGCTAAATTTTTAAGAGTTATAACGTCCGTTAAAACCAAGTGTAAAGCTATGATGTTGAAATAAAGGAACTTGGATAAAAGTTTAAACACATAGACAATCCAACGATAACTCTTTTTATCCATAAAAAATATTTCAGGTGATATTTGAAAAAACATGTGCTGACATATCTTTTCTCTTGTGGGATTTTGATCCTCGCGGTTTTGCTGTCCTGTTCCTCAGGAGAACTGGACGATGTCTATTATACCGTCGAAATCACGGATTATGATGTCGTTGTGATCGGCGATGGAGCATTGGAGGCGAAAAACGCACAGGTGTTGGTGACGCCGATGGTGCGTCCGCAGCCGACAATTTCCTTTTTGATCGAAGAGGGAACTCAAGTCAAAAAGGGAGATATGGTCGTCAAGTTTACGCAGACACAGATAGAGACCGAGTATTTGAATGCGCAGGATGAAGTGGCGTCGGCGAGAGCGGATTCCATTAAAACCGAAGCTGAACTGTCGCTGGAATTATTGCGTTATGAATCGCAATATAGTACGGCAAAAGCCTCAGCCGAAGCCGCACGGCTGCAATTGGCCAATTTGCAGTTTGAAGCGCCGCTGTCTCGAGAGATCAAACAATTGGAGATCGATCAATTTGAACTGGAAGCGGAACGGGCTCGCAAGAATCTTGAATCCTTGAAAAAAATTCAGGATGAGGAACGGATCAATGCACAGCTTCGCATCAAACAGGCGCTAAACAATGTCAATCGCGCCAAAAGTCAACTTGAGCAGCTCACACTGCGCGCGCCTTATGACGGCATCGTTGTGCATGAAACCAATTTTATCACCGATGAAAAAGTTCAGGAGGGCAACACCCTGTTTCCGCGCATGCCCGTGGTGCGCATTCCTGATCTCAGTCTCATGCAGGTCAAGATGTATATCAGCGAAACGGATGCGCAGCGGCTTGCGACAGGCATGCCGGCCAAAGTGACGATACCATCCATCGGCAGCGCGGTTTACAGCGCCAAGGTCGCCAAAGTTGATCGCATTGCCAAAGCGATTCGACGGGATTCCAAAGTAAAAAAAGTTGAGGTGATTGTCGAACTGGATTCGACCTCGAAAGATGTGAAACCCGGACTAACGGCCATAGCCGATATTTTCATCAAACGCGCGCACAATGTTATGCCCCTGCCTTTTGAATCCGTTTTTGAAACCGACTCGACCCGGATCGTTTATGTGAAAGAGAAGAAAGTTTTTGTGCCTCGACCGATCGCATCACTTTACCAGGATAATGATTTTATTATCGCCTACGGCAATCTTGCCCAAGGTGATCTGTTGGCGCTGCGCGAGCCGCCGAATACCCGCGTTGCCTGGCCGGAAAGTTTATCGCGAATGGAAGTGCCGGCCGAGTTGGATACGTTTAAAATTGAAAAAAGCGAACCACCGCCGGACATGCCGCCGTTTCCTCCGGGCATGATGCCGGGCCAAGGCAACGGGAGCATGCCGGCGCCGGAAATGCGAATGAATTAAAATTTTGAAATTGAAGGATAAGCGATGCTTTTGAAAAATTATCACTTTTTTGTGTTGTTGTTGACCGCGGTCTTTTTCGCCTGCGAGTCAACGAATGACGTCACCATCGAAACTTATGAAGTCAAGCGTGGCGAGTTTCTCAGCAGCGTAACTGAAACAGGCGAGCTGGCGGCGATTAATTCGGAACTCATTTCGGCGCCGAATATTGACTGGAGCTTTGGCGATCTCAAAGTCGTTTTTATTGTCGAGGATGGTACACAGGTGCAGGCCGGCGACACGCTCGTCGAGTTTGACAAAGCGGAGGTCAACCAGGCGATCATTGACGCCCGGGCCGAGCTGGAAATCGCCCAAGCCGAATTGCGCAAAACTATGGCGCAACAAGCTTCGCAAATAGAGGGCCTGGAAGCGGATCTTGAGCAAACGCGACTGCAATATCGCATCTCGGAGCTCAATCTCGAAAAAGCCACCTATGAATCGGCGATCCGCAAACAGGAGATTCAACTGGAGCTTGAAAAGGCCGCCATTTCGCTCGACAAAGCGAAAAAAGAAATTGAAAATCAAAAAGCCGTCAATGCAGAAGAAATCAGCAAACTCAAACTCAATCTGAACCAGGTGCAATCCCGTTTGAACGAAGCGCTCAATACGCTCGCCAAAATGACCGTCACGTCGCCGTCACCGGGCATTGCCATCATTGAACGCAACTGGGCCACCGACCAAAAGATCGCTGTGGATGATCAGTTGTGGGAAGGCTTTCCGATGATCAGCCTGCCGGACCTCAGTCTGATGAAAGCCGAAGTCGCGGTGAATGAAGTGGATATTGCCAAAATTGATACCAGTCTTGAGTCCTATATCCGCATGGATTCTTTCCCGGATACCAGTTTTAAGGGGCACGTCATTGAGGTGGCCACGTTGGCTCGCGATCTGGAGCGCGATTCCAAAGTCAAAGTGTTTGATGTCACCGTTGCCATCGACGAAAATAGTGCGCAGCTCATGCCGGGCATGACTGTCAGTTGCCAAATTATTGTCGATCATATTGTCGACACGCTGTATGTCCCGCTCGAGGCATTATTTCAAATGGAAAGCGGCAATATTGTTTATGCAAAAAAAGGCGGTCATTTCGAACCGCAATCCGTTATCATTGGCGAGCAAAATCAGGATTTTGTCATCATTGCCGACGGTCTGCAGGAAGGTGATGAAGTGGCGCTGATGGATCCGACTCTTGGTCAGGAGAAAAAAAAGCAAGAGGAGGAGAGCGAGTGAGAAACAAACTTTTAGTATTCGGTTTGCTGGCGCTGCTGATATTTACTGCATGCAAAGAACAAGTTTACGATCGGACGCGTGTGCAGCGTGGTCATTTTCGCGCCAGCGTCACGGAAACCGGCGAGTTACAGGCGTTGCGATCCTGGGTCATTTTGGCGCCCGATTATAACTGGAATTATGGTCGGCCGCAAATCGTCGCTCTGGAAGAAGAAGGCACGCTTGTCGAAAAGGGCGATTGGGTTGGACAGATTGACACAACCGGCGTCGTCAGTTTTTTGGTCAATCAGCAAAACCAGTTGGCGATTGAGCAGGCCAATATGAAAACGCTTTTTGTGCAGCAAGAGACCGAACGGAAATCCCTGGAAGCGACGATGCTCGAACAGGAGGCGTCGCTGCGGCAGGCGATTATTGATACTCAACGCGTTCGTTTTGAAGCGCCTTCCGAACAGGAAATTGCCCGGCTCAGGTTAAAGATCGCGAACATCGCCTACGAGAAAGCAAAGCGAAATCTCGATCACACGAAAATTGTGCAGGAGCAGGATATTCTCATTCAGCGCGATCGAATTCGCCGGGTGCAGGCTGAAATAAATCAGGCGCGCAAGACGCTGAAAACATACAGATTGACGGCGCCGGAAAGAGGTATGGTCGTCTACAAAACCCAACATGGGCGCGGCCGCAGCCGGGAGAAAATCAAGGTCGGTGATGAAATTCGCCGTGGATCGCCGTTAATCGGCTTGCCGGATTTGCGCGAGATGAAAGCCATCTCCACAGTGAATGAAACCGACATTGGTAAAATTTACATGGGACAAAAAGTCGTCATTCGCCTCGATGCTTTTCCAAACGAAAAGTTTGACGGCACTATCATTTATATTGGCAAAATTTGCCGCTACGAAGATGACGAATCGAAAGTGAAAGTTTTTGATATTGAGGTTCTGCTCGATAACGCCACCAGTATTTGTCGACCCGGCATGACGGTCAGTTGTGAAATTGTCGTTGCTGAATACGATGATGCTTTGTTTGTCGATAATAATTATGTCGTTGAAAAAGAGAACCGATATTATGTCATCGTTCAACGAGGCGGCAAGAATGACTGGGTGCCCGTCACGCTTGGTGCTCGAAACAACAACGCCGTTATCATCGAGGGCGAGCTCGAAGGAGGAGAAAAACTTGTCAATCCCCGAATGGAGGAACCTGCCTAATGCAAACTCGTGAACTGATGCTGATGGGCGTTGAAGGGCTGCGCGTTCATCGACTTCGCTCCATTCTCACCATGCTCGGCATTATTTTTGGCGTCGCCGCGGTGATCGCCATGTTGTCCATCGGTGAAGGCGCCAAACGCGAAGCGCTCGCCAAATACAAGTTACTTGGCGTCAACAATATCATTGTACGCGACAAAAAATTGAGCGACAAAGAGCTCGAAGAAGTTCGCGCCAAGTTTTCCAGAGGTTTGTCTCTAAAAGATGCCGAGGCGATTAAAAAAATTCTGCCCACGGTTGATTATGTCTCGCCTCAGGCTGAACTTCAGACCGAGGCCAAATTTGAAGACAAAGCGACCGCCGCGACCGTGGTCGGTGTGACTGAAGATTACGATAAAATCCTCAACTACGTGCCGACCAGAGGCGAATTTTTTAATCCCGATCATCACCAACGGCAATTGCGCGTGTGCGTGCTCGGCGCCGAGGTGACGCAAAGCCTGTTTCCGGTTGAAGATCCGATCGGCAAAAAAGTAAAACTCGGCGAAGTGTGGTTTGAGGTTATCGGCGTTATGGAAACCAAATCCCTGTTCACCGAAACCGTTGGCGAGCTGGCCTCACGCAACCTGAACCAGGACGTTTATATTCCGTTATCGTCGTTTTTACGCCGGTACAGCAAGGAAAATGTTTTGGCGAGTGAAATTGATCAGCTCACCATCCGGGTGAGTGAATCGGAAAAATTGCTCGAGAGCGCCAATGTCATTCGCCGCATTATGGAACGCCGCCACAAAGGCAACGATGATTTCGACATCGTCATCCCTTATGAACTGTTGAAACAGGAAGAGCGCGAAACCAGAATCTACAACATGGTTCTCGGTTCCATCGCCGCCATTTCGCTGCTCGTTGGCGGCATCGGCATCATGAATATTATGCTCGCAACCGTTCTGGAACGCACCCGTGAAATCGGCATTCGCCGTTCGCTCGGCGCCCGTCGGCGGGAAATCCAGTTGCAGTTTCTTATCGAAGCCGTCGGCCTCAGTTCGCTGGGCGGGCTCATCGGTATTATTCTTGGCGTCGCCATGTCGATTATCATCAACGCATTTGCCGAGTTCAGCACTATTGTGACGCCGATTTCCGTTATCGTCGCGTTTGGCGTATCCGCCGGCGTCGGCATCGTCTTTGGCACTGTACCCGCGAAAAATGCCTCAAACATTAATCCCATTGAAGCGTTGCGGTACGAGTAAATAAAGCTCTGTTGGATGGTGACGAACGTTCGACATGTCGTACTGATTTTGCTGTTGCAGTCACCCCTGCTTTGGGCGTTTGAATACGGCGATTTAGTATTGCAGGGCCAGCTTGAACTATCCCGGCCACTTTCACCGGCATTTGTCACGCGTTACTGGGACAGCAGCGTCAATTTTAGCGGCGGCTTTGGCGTGGTGACGAGCACCGGATTGGTGCTGTTCACCTATACCAATCAATGGCTCAATCCCAGGCAGGTAATTTTAATCGACGAGTCCAACGGTTATGCGCATGAAATTTTAGTCAAATATGTCAGAACAGTTCACGAACTCGAAAAGTTCTCGATGTTCGTTCAGGTTTCCGGCGGCTATACATTGCTGCGCACACCGATATTGTACAAAAAATCAGAGCAGTATCCATGGCTCATCACGGAAAGAATACTGCTGGAGCTGCCGCATACGGATGATGGTCCCACCGTCTCGGTCGGATTCGGTTTGAATTTCGAGATTTCGGAACTCTCTTTGATTTTTCTCGAAGCGGTCGGCTCGACCACATTTTTGCCGAACGAGCCGTACACAACCATAAGGGCACGCACGGGTGTGTTATTTCACATAGGACAATAAATATGCCTCTGTTTTTATCCATGGCAGGAGAATAAAATGAAAATTCGATTTACGGGTCTGTTGAGTGTTTTTTTAATGTGCACCACCGTTTGGGCGGCGCAGGAATCGGAGCGACCGCTGCGGCTGCTCAAGCTCGGCGATGCCATTTCCATTGCGCTGGAAAAAAGCTACGAGATGAAAATTGCGCAGCTCGACAAGCTGGCGGCGGAAAAGAATCTGGCCTTCCGCAAAGGCAATTTTAAAATGCGCATGGATGCGACGTTCGATCTGCCGGATGCGTCGGAAAGTGTACAGCCTATATCGGTTGAAGGTCAACTACCGGTGTATGAATCGCGCGGCAGCACCAATTATCAGGGCAACCTGGCGATCACCCAGCCGCTTCCGACAAACGGCTGGCTGCGCATTATGGGCGAGACCTATTATAATCGCCAATCCTATTGGGATAGAACGGCTGAACGTATTCTGCGCCGAAATGATGTGTTGACCTCGGCCCGACTGCAATTTAACCAGCCATTATTTACGCTGAACGAACTCAAAACGCAGCTCAAACGAGCGGACCTGAATTATGAAAGCGCCGTGCAGCGCTACAAACGTGAAGAGCTGGATATTGTTTATCAGGTGACCGCTTCCTTTTTTGATTTATACACAGCCACGCGCGAACTCGAAATTGCCACTGAAAACGTCCGTCAGCAAAAAGAGCTGGCCGATCTGGCGCAAAAAAAATATGAAGC
>CAYSNA010000223.1:4711-8721 GCA_964432185.1 uncultured Cytophagia bacterium | reverse complement strand
CGTTCCCGCACCCGTCCGGTTGGATGGCGAAAAATGATAATCAATTCCATGGCAAGGTGGTGAGCGATAAAGGCTGGAATGCCGAAAGCTGCGAGTCCTGCCACGGCGCCGATTATACCGGTGGAACTTCAGGCGTTTCGTGTTATACCTGTCACGCGACGTTCCCGCACCCGCCCGGTTGGATGGCACAAAATGATGCTCAGTTCCATGGCAAGGCCGTCAGCGATAACAATTGGAATACAGAGGGCTGCGAATCCTGTCACGGCGCCGACTATACCGGCGGCAGTTCCGGCGTGTCCTGTTATACGTGTCACGACAACTTTCCGCACACCTCGGCATGGATGAGTGTGGCGAGCACCGAGTTTCACGGCAATTTTATCCGTCAGGACAACTGGTCGATGACGAGCTGCAAAACCTGCCACGGCGATGACTATCGTGGCGGCACAACGGGATCGTCCTGCTATACCTGCCACCAGGGTGATGCCGGTCCGGAATCGTGCAATGTTTGCCACGGGAATAGCCAGCACAGTTATCCTCCGGAGGATTTAAATAAAAATACCGAAACCACAGCCATGGGCGTCGGTGCGCATGCGAAACACATGGAATTGTCATTCTTTACGTGTGCACGATGCCATGTCGTGCCGGCCACTTTTGACGCCGAAGGGCATATCGATCCGGCGCCGGCCGAAGTGAACGAGCAATGGACCTGGGATCGCACCACTGGTACCTGCGCCACATCGTGTCACGGCGGCGACCTGGTGTGGAATAATTTTTAAAAAGCTAAATTGAAAATTAAAGCCCATTCGCACCAGCGGATGGGCTTTTTTTGTGCTCTGCAAAAAAATGAGTTAAACGCTATCCGTTATTCGTGAATTTTTCACAGCAAATTTTAAAAGAATTTCTTATATTCGACCTTGCAAATTGATCAGAAATTGAGACATCAGATAAAAGGAAATTAGCATGGCACAGATAGAATCAACCATGGACAAGCTCGTTTCGCTTTGTAAACGGCGTGGTTATATTTTTGGCTCGAGTGAAATTTACGGCGGTTTGTCCGCGGTGTATGATTATGGTCCGCTCGGCGCTGAACTGAAAAGAAACATCAAAAACTTTTGGTGGAAGTGGATGGTGCAAAAACGCGAAAATATCGTTGGATTGGACGCGGCCATTCTCATGCATCCGCGCGTGTGGGAGGCCTCCGGACACGTGGCCGGTTTCCAGGATCCGCTCGTCGATTGTAAAGTGACGAAATTGCGTTATCGCGCCGATCAGGTGTTTGTACTCAAGCCACCGGCAAGCGCCGAGAACCAGCTTTTGTTTGCCTTTAAAGAAGGTGATGATGAGATGGCGGAAAACAAAATCAAAAAAATCGCCAAGGCGGATCCATCAACCTATGAAAAAATATTACTGACGGAAATTCCGGTTAAAGAATTCCCCAAAATCGTCGGTCCGGATATGAATGAACCCGGCACACTCACCGAACCGCGCCAATTTAATTTGATGTTCCAAACGCATGTCGGCCCGGTTGCCGATAGCGCCAACGTGGTTTATATGCGTCCGGAAACCGCGCAGGGTATTTACGTCAATTTTTTAAATGTAGTGAATTCCACGCGCGTCAAAGTGCCGTTTGGTATTGCGCAGATTGGCAAAGCGTTCCGCAACGAGATCACCACCGAAAACTTTATCTTCCGCACCCGCGAATTTGAGCAGATGGAAATGCAGTTTTTTGTGCGCCCCGGCACCGATATGGAGTGGTTCGAAACCTGGAAACAGGATCGTATCGATTATTACAAAGCGCTCGGCATTCGCCAGGAAAAATTGCGTTTCCACGAACACGGCGAAGGCGAACTGGCGCATTACGCTGCGGCGGCGTTCGATATTCAGTATGAATTCCCCTTTGGCTGGAAGGAACTCGAAGGCATCCACAACCGCACGGATTTTGACCTCAAACGTCACCAGGAATGGTCGGGCAAAGATCAAACCTATTTTGATGATGAAGTGAAAGAAAAATATGTCCCGTTCATCGTCGAGACCTCCGCCGGTTGTGACCGCACGCTGCTGACCGTTCTTGCTGATGCCTATGAAGAACAGCAATTGGAAAACGACATGCGCACCGTGCTGCATCTGCATCCGGCGCTGGCGCCGATCAAGGCCGGTATTTTCCCGCTGGTGAAAAAAGATGGCCTGCCGGAAATTGCGCGTCAACTGGAAAATGAACTCAAGCACTACTATCCGGTGTTTTATGACGAAGGCGGCGCCGTTGGCCGTCGTTATCGCCGCCAGGACGAAATCGGCACGCCCTATTGCTTTACGGTGGATTTCCAGACCAAAGAAGACAATACGGTCACTGTTCGCGACCGCGACTCGATGGAACAGGAGCGCATTCCGATTTCAAGTGTATTTGATTATCTGTTTAAAAAGATTGAAAAAGGCGAGTAGCACAAAAGCCCGGTTCAAACGAACCGGGCTTTTTTTATGGCTCTGGTGTTTCTGTTTCATCTTTGGGAGTGTCTGAGGCCTCTGAGGACTTGTTGTCCGGCGATGGCGCATCAGGTGGCGGCTCTTTGTGTTGTTCAGGAGTTGATCCCGGAGTTTGCAATGAATCCGGCACACTCTCCTGGTTCTGCGATTGATCATCGGATTGTTCCGGACGATCCTCCGGTTGTGTCGTCGAGTCCCGGTCAACGGCTTGCTCTTCAGGCTGAAATTCTGCCGGACGTGCGTTATTTTCGTCAGGTCTAGCCTCCGGCGACACTTCCGTGCTGGAATCCGGCAGCGCTTCTCCCGCCGGTAATTCACCAGTGAGCGAATCCAGCGCCGCCTCTTTCGGCGGCAACGCATCGGCCGTGGAATCCGGCAATGCGCCGGCAAGAGAATCCGCCGTCGCTTCGAATCTGAGCAGTGAATCCTGTTTTGCGGCCGCTGCTTCCGCTTCCTTTTGGCGTCGCAGCTCTTCAGCCTTGCTGCGTTCGACTTCCCTCTGCTGCGCTTCTTTCTTTTCGCGTTCTTCCATCGCGCTTCGCAGCTCTTGCAACACCTCGTACATTCGTTGGCGTTCGGCCTCCAGTCGTTCGAACCGTTCTTCTTCGCTCTCAACAACCGGCTCTTTCTCCTGCGTCCTTAAACGCTTCTCCAACTCTTGAATCTCGTTCTCTTTTTGCTTTTTATCGATCTTTTCCTCTTTTGAGGGACGCTTTGGCGTCTCCGTGGATGCCTTTTCCGGCTTGTCAGTCTCTTTGACTTTTTCAACCGGAGCCTTTACTTTTTTCTCTTTTGGCTGTGGCGGCGTTCCCTCTCTCAGGCGAAAACTCAAGCCAAGCGTAAAGCGCCAGTCCGGCATGTTCGGCACGGTTTTCCACGGTTTTTCCAGCACCGGCGTGCCGTTTATTTCGTACGTCGTTTCATCGTCCAAACCCTGCAGCAGAATATCAGCGCCGGCCATCACCTGAATCCACGGGTTGAACTGGTAAACGATTCCCGGTGAAAAGTAGAGATAGTTCTCGCGTGTATAGACCGTTGGCGGTGGTTGCTGCAAAAAGAAAGTGCCATGCACCTCGGCAAATAGACCGATTTTTTTCCCGCTCCATCGCGTGGCTGCTCCCGCTCTAATCTCTTGCGTCGCCGCCTCCGAAAGTGAAGTATCCGCCTCGCTGCCGGACCCTTTTAAATCAGCATCATTGTGATTAAAATAGCCGATATTGACATCCCATGAAAAGTTTGAGCTGGTTTTCGTCTGCCGCGACAGCGAGACGATACCGACACCGCCAAACCCGATGGCATCCGCCGAATAGGGCTGCAACGGGATATTATGATGGTCCCCGAAAGGAATGCGGGCATCAAGCTGCAATGCCATGCTTAAGGCGCCATCAAGAGGTCCAAATGAGCCTAGTTTGGCATTCAAGAGCAAATCGCCGGGAACGTCACGGCCGCCGTTGTTCGTATGATATTTTTGCGAAATGATCGGCGTTACACCGATTTCCAGATGAGTGGTTAATCCCCACAATAAACTC
>CAYSNA010000223.1:0-4701 GCA_964432185.1 uncultured Cytophagia bacterium | reverse complement strand
CAAAACGTCACGCCGGATTCGATTTGGTTCGGCCCGGTAAACACCTCATGCTTGGAATAAAAACGCCCTTGCCCGGTGAGATAGAGTCCACCCTTGTAGACCGTCCGTGCGGAACTCACATGTTGTGGTCCGGTCTCGGACTGGCCGCCAGTTGCGAATACATTCCATGTGAAAAAAAATATAACGAAAAAGGCGATCGTGATTCTGCGGCTTGGGGTCACTCTTCCTCACACAAATCTTTGTAATGTCTGTAAAACTATAGATATATAAAAATGTTCCCGGAGCGGACAATTATTTGTCATTGCGCGATTTCCGGCTTATGTTAAGAAAAACTGCCGCCATAATCAAGGTTGAAAAAGTGTTCTTTCGCAGGGCCTGCAAATTTTGCACAACTGGTTTGACTTTTCCACCTGTCGGTTTGAAATGAATGACTAAATATCAACACCTTAGCCCATCCAAAGTGTGGCAGGTTACGGCATGATGTTTGAGATTGAGAAAAAGCGCAGAATTTCACATCGGGAAAAAATAGTGTAAAGGTTAAAACAAGCTGAGCGTCTAATTGATTGAATAGAGTAAGGCAAGTGAGGGACACGATGAAAATAAAGATAGTACTCCTGGTGCTTTTATGTTGTGTCAGCCTGTTTGAACGGGCGCCGGCGGAAACACGCGATAGTCAGAAAAACACCGATGCGGCGACCGAGAACGTCAAAAATGCGCCGGTTGAACATCAGCAACCGCATGAATTGTCGCTGTATCAAAACTATCCGAATCCTTTTAATGCGCAAACGCTGATTAAAATTACAACGCCGGGAAACTGTTTTATCGAACTGGCCGTGTATGATGCCCGAGGTCGGCGAGTGCGGACGTTGGTCTCTTCCATCCAGCCGGCGGGGCTCTATTTTGTCCCCTGGGAAGGCACGGACGATTTTGCTCGGCAGCTGCCAAGCGGCATTTACTACTATCGAATGAAAAGCGGCGATTTTGTCGACGTCAAGCGAATGCTGCTGTTGCGATAACATGCAATTTTTACAAACCGAGAAAACGAAATGAGAACCGAACATGCTCAAATATATTTCTGTATGATCATTTTTTTCCCTCTGATGATAGCGGCAGGAGTTGCACTGGATTCTTCACCTCGGCAACTAACGAACGTGTCCGGATCGAATATGGATTTTGATGTTTTCGCCAGCGAATTCGTCGGAGAAAATGACAACTGGATATGCTGGCTCAATCTATCGGATAGCATGAATCATATCTACCTTCAGGATTTGTCTTCTTTGACGACAACGCCGGTTCTCGTCGTGAGCGATTCACAAAAACTCGCCCATCCAACAATTGCCCGATCGCGGCACGGCATTCACATCATCTGGGAACGCCATGAAGGCGAGTCTTCCCAGCTTTACGAGTGCTTTTATGACGACACGCTCACCACTCTCGCCCGAATGACAACCTCAGGTCGATTTAATACCCAACCCGTGGTCAGTCGAAACAGACTGGTGTGGATTCAAGATCATACATTGATGTGCCGATTCTTAAATGAAAACTATGAGGATATTTTCGTCGATTCTTTAGCCTCCAATCCATATATGGGGAAAAATGAAGATTTTTCGATTATTTATGAAAAGACCGTTGATGGGCATACAGAGATATGGGCCGCGGAGGTGTTTCTTCGACATAACTTGTCGGTGAGTTGCACCCTCTTCCCGATGACTCCCGGTTCCTGGTGCACGAATCCAATGTACTTTTTGCGGCCTGATGACTATGTGTGTTATCAAGTGTGGGAGGACTCGGTTTGGAAAATTCAATATGGTCATGTTAATAAATTAAAAAAAACCAATAACCGCTCGTTTCACGCTCAACACCCAATGCTTTTTGCGTACCCTATCGCCACAACCAGAATGACATCGACAACTCTGAGAGATTATGCCATCTTTTTTGATGCGGATACCGTGGATGCAGACGGCGATATATTCATGCGCTTGCTTTTTAATAACAAGGACATGGACTGGATTAATATATCACAGCTCGCCGGCCAGGACCGCAAACCCAATTGGATCATGCATGCGCAAGACGACAGTTTTTTCGTCACGGTGTTGTGGGAGCATACGGACAACAACGGCACCAATATTTGGTATTCGACTTTGCCCTTCAATCCTATTCTTGGTGATGTAACACTGCAAAAGTCAGGCGTCGACCAGTGCACGCTTTATCACAATGTGCCGAATCCGTTTAATCCAGCGACTGAAATACATTTTGCACTGGAGCGCCCGATGTTTCTCACTATTGATGTTTTTAACAGTCGTGGAGAAAACATCAAAACCTTGACGTCTGGCACTTTTTCTCAAGGGCATCACACGCTCATTTGGGATGGGCGCAATGAACAGAGTATTCCCGTCGCCAATGGCGTGTACTACTATCGGATGCGTGCCGGTGATGTTGTTGATGTGAAGCGCATGGTTTTGCTGAGATGATGGAACCGGTTTTGACGAGGAGGATATTATGAAAACGACCTACTTTAATTTACTTGTATCGATGGCCCTCCTTTCGCTTTTTCACACTATAAAGGCGGAGGACTATCGCCATTATTTTCCGCTGCAACCGAAAAACAACTGGCAGTACCGTTTTGAACAAACCGAAACGATCTATGCCCTGCCGGACAGTGTTTTTGAACCTGTTGACGTGGACGGAAAAACCTATGTCACATGGGGCGAAAATAAAAGCGTCCCGATTTTCATCCGTCAGGACGAGTCCGGCAGAATTTTCCGCCGTTTGCCAATGGGTGAAAAATTATGGTTTGATTTTACCAAAAAACATGGGGAATCCTATACCTGGTCAACAGACGCGGATGACGCCGAGTTTGTCGTTACGGTCAAAAAAAATGTCCGGATCATGACCTATGCCGGGCCATTTGAAAATTGTATCGAGTTTCAATTTAATGTGCCGGCTTCCCGCGACGAAGAATTCACTTATGTCTTTGCGCCGAATGTCGGCATTGTTAAAAAGCAATTTTCGCGCATGAACATGCTGCTGGTGACGGCACAAATAGATCGGCAGTTCATTACGCGCGCCAAATCAACCAAACCCACTATTGTCTCAGGTTTTGTCCTGTCGCAGAATTATCCCAATCCGTTCAATCCCGCAACGTTCATCCGTTTTGCTGTGCCGCAGGACACTTTTGTGTCGCTGGAGATTTTTGATATCCGCGGCATCAAAGTGCGCACGCTGGTGGCCGGCCGACAAATACCGGGCGAATACATCGCCATGTGGGACGGCACGGACGATGCCGGTTACTCCCTCAGCAGCGGCATTTACAACTATCGCCTGGCAACGGATGATTTTGTCGATGTCAAGCGTATGCTCTTGTTGCGCTGAAAAAATTTGTTTGGCACAAAACGCCACTCTTTACCAACGGACCAATTTTTAATTTGACATTTCCCTCGGCATTCGATATAATGAATCAGGGCCTTTTATAAACCGCGTCCTCATTCTGGTCTCTGCCCATAGCGCGCAGATTGGTCGCCACATCACTCGAACCACAACCCGAACAATATCGAGAGGTGTATCATGGCTACTCCATTTTCCGAAGTGATCGTCAACGCCCCGTTTTTACTCGTCAAAGGTTTTCTGATGGGCTATATGCAGGGCTCGCACAAAGATATCGAATACTATTTCCACCGCAAACACGCTATCAAGCGCGAAAGCATGGGTGAGCTTATGCGCGAGCTGTTCCATGTCGAGTGTCATACGCACATCTGCCTGCCGGATGAGATTGTGCCGGAGTTACAAACGGCGCTGCACAATGTGGAACACAAACTCTGCGCCGAGATCGAATCGGTCAAGCCGATCAAAAGCGCTCATTTTAATTTCAGCTTTCACAATTATGATGAAAAACAGACCGGTATTTATAAGGAACTGTTTCGCGCTCTGCCCGCCGGTGTGGCGCTGGTCAATTACAATCCGCTGGAACTCCGCGGCGAAACGCTGGTGGGCGTGACCGATTACGCCGGCATCAATCAATACGTCTACGAAGCCAGCGGCACCGTCACCGGCGACTTTCAGGGCGTCATGGATTATTATATGAAAATCAAACGGCATACGTTGGCGGATTCGGTTTTGGTGGGCGAGATCAAGTTGGTTATTTAATGGAGACTCTATGGTTAGGGGATTTTTTATTTTTCTGTTGTGCTATACATCATTGCTTTATGCTCAAAACACCTGGCATTCCTACGATCTGTGGGAGGCCAAAAGTGGCTGTTGGACTTTTACAGATTCTATAATTACAGGCAGGGCCTATTGGTCGTTAGATAAATTAATTTATCAAAAAGAGTATGACAATTTCTCATTCACAGTTCGCCTTGCGAAAATTGAGGAAACCGGCGCTACTAACATAATATTCCGTTATGATGATGCCCGAGATGAGGGATACTATTTGCTGTGCTATCCCGTGGGTGGGTTCATACTTGCCCAGTTTAAGGGGAATGTGCACACACCAATTCAAGACATAAACTCTATTCATTGGCTTCAGGGCATGAATGTATGGAATACAGTTCGCATTGATGCTCACAACTCTACATTTGATATTTTTTTGAATGGGCACCATGTACTGACAAAAATCGATTCTCAATTTCCACGCGGAAAACTCGGCATTTCTGTCGGTGGCGATCCCAGACAATTAGGGCATTTTCAAATTCTAAACATAGA
>CAYSNA010000222.1:0-8854 GCA_964432185.1 uncultured Cytophagia bacterium | reverse complement strand
GTTACAACAGACAATGTTGTGGCGGCCGCTCAAAAATTCGGCACGCCGTTTTATTTATATGATGAGAAAACAATTCTCGAAAAGTGCCACGATGTCTTAAAAATGCCGAACGCTTTCGGACTAGATGTTGGTTATGCGATGAAGGCCAACTCCAGCCGCGCGTTATTGCAGCTTATCGCCGGGCTGGGCATTGATCTTGATCTGAGCTCTCTGAATGAAGGCAAACGCGCTTATCTTGCCGGCATTCCCTATTCGAGAATGATGCTGACGACTCAGGATGTGCCGACCGGCAAAGCCCGTAAAGAGCTGGAAGAGATGATGCTCAAGGGCATGAAATATAACGTCTGTTCGCTGCGCCAATTACGCGAGGTGGCCGATTTTGTCGTCGCCAATAAAATTCAATTGTCGATTCGCCTGCATCCCGGCGTCGGCTCCGGCGAATCAGTGACCCGCAACACCGGCGACAAATATTCCTGTTTTGGCGTGCATCTGAATGATATCGATCAAGCGGTTCAATTTGCGCGTCAAAAGGGCGTTATTTTTGATGAAGTGCATATCCACATCGGCTCCGGCGGCGATCCCGAATTATGGCGTGATAACATCGATCGCGAATTGAGTTATGTTGAAAACTATTTGCCCGATGTTAAAATCGTCAATCTTGGCGGCGGATTTAAGGAAGCGAGAATGCCGGATGAAAAACCGGCGGATATTCAGGAACTCGGCCGTTATGCGCGCAAAAAGTTTCACGAGTTTTTTGAACGCACCGGCCGTAAACTCAAAATGGCGGTCGAGCCGGGAACTTATATCGTCGCCAATGCCGGATTTCTTGTCACGTCCATTCTGGATAAAAAATCAACCGGCGAAGACGGTTTCAATTTTCTCATTGCCGATGCCGGTATGGAGGCGAATACGCGGCCGCTGCTCTACGGTTCGCGCCATCCTTTTTATGTCGTGTCGAAAAGCGGTAAATTATTGTCGAGCGAATTTAATCTCGGCGACCTTTATCCGGAAACCGATTATCGCGTTGTCGTTGGCCGCTGTTGCGAGAGCGGTGATTCGCAAAGTCTCGACTCGCACGGCCACATTATTCCTCGGTTGATGGCCAATCCCGAGCTTGGCGATTATCTCGTCATCGGCGGCGCCGGCGCTTATGTGTCGGCAATGACCCTGGCCAATTATAATTCCTACGTCAAACCAGCCGAGATTTTGCTTCGCGCCAACGGCGAGCTGCAAGTCATTCGAACGCCGCAGACACTGGAACAAGTTGTTGAAAACGAGCGCTCTCTATAGAAGGCTCAACTGGATTTTTACTGTTGACAAACGATGGAATATTTTATACTATAAAAATGTGCGGCGACGATTTTTAAGGCATGTTGACTCGAAAGGCGCGGACATTCCGAGCCATCTGCCGCCGTCATGGGTCCGTTGTTTTTTGACCTTTAATTGACTTTTTTACGGGGGTACGTATGCCGATAAGTTACACGGTGAATCCAAACGGTACATTTGCCTGGTTCACAGCCACAGGTGTTCTGGAGCTGACTGATTTGGAGGCCGTCATCCATGCGATTGCCCCGGATGATCGACTGGTCCCCGGATTTCGGCAACTTTTTGATTTTACCGATATCTCTAGCTCAAAACTGACAGAAGAATCGTTGCACAAAATTATCAACCTCGCCAGAAAAAATCCCAAAGTGACTCGCGACACCAAACTGGCCATTGTGGTCAGTTCCGATTCGTCCTTTCAAAACGCCCGGCGTTATGAAAAAATTGCCCAGGATACCTATGAGGATGTCATCGTCTTTAACTCCATTAATACGGCAAAAATCTGGCTGGGTGTGGGAGGGAACGGTTCAACCTGGTAGTTCCTTTTGTTTTGTTGTCTCTTTAAACTCGTGTTGTGATTTGTTTTGGCAAAAGTTAAAACATAACTTTTCCTCGAATTACGCGAAATTGTCCAGTAACATCACAGTTTGTGAAATTCGTGTGATTCGTGATTCCTTTCCTGCCGTCTTGTCACGGTCCGATTTTGCAATAGGCTGCGGTTTTGTCGGTTTTTTCCCAAAAACAAATTGCCTTTTAAAGCAAAATCTTTTATACTTGCCACATCCAATCAGTTCCTTGATTTCAATTTTACGTGAACTTTGCACAGCGCTGCAATAGTGTATGCGAAAGGCGACGGAATGTCGAGAAAAGTTGAGGTCCTTTTTCTTCCATTGGTTTTTGTTCTTTTCTTCCTGTACGAGATTTTTTTCTTCAAGCCGTTTTTGCTCTATAGCCAATTTGAACCGGCGTTTTATTTTGATTATCATTTTTTGCGCGCGTTCCTTGATTATCCCGGCGGTGTGGCCGAGTTGATTAGTCTGTTCATCTTTCAGTTTTTTGCCAACAATCTGGCCGCTGCGATCCTGTTGTCACTACTTTTTCTTGGTTGTTATCTGGCCGTTCAAAGCCTCTTTGCCGCACTCTTTTCGCGCCGTGTCCCTGTTCCCGTTGTTCTGCTGCCGCTTGTGGTCATGATGATGTTTTATAACGCCTACAACGTGCCGCTGGTGATTGCCGTCAAGTTTCTTTTGGTCGTATCGATCGCCAGATTCTACTGTTCAAACAACACCATTCGGCGCGTCGTTCTGCTGGCGTTTTTGCCGATATTTTATCTTGTTCTTGGCGGCTGGTTTAGCATAATGTTGGTGGCGCTTTTGTTCTCCCTACACCTCGCGGCGCCGTGGAGATTATCAACCTTACTTTGGCCGCTGCTCTTTGCGGGACTATTTGTGATCACAGCTTTTATCGCGGCGCGTTACCTCTATTTTATTTCGCTGCGGGAAGCTTTTATTTACGTTTTGCCTTTTGCTTTTTTCCATGAACCGATTAGTTTCCACATGTCGTGGCTTTTTTATATCATGTCATTTATCCTGCCGGTTCTGGTGCTGCTATGGAGAATAGTTGAGATTATTCTCGAAAAATATGAATTAAAGCGAACATCAATATCCCTGCGACTTTTTGCGCTCAACGCCTCGGTGGCCATTTTGCTTTTTGCCGCAGCCATGATGGTGACCCGTCAACAGGAACAACAACGAAAAATTTATATTAATTTTCTCGCCCAAGAGGCGCAATGGAAAGAGGTCCTGAGCGAATCAAAAAAGGTGCATCATTATGACCGCATCGTCGAGTTTCAGACGAACCGGGCCATGTTTTTTACCGGCTGTTTATTGGACAGTCTTTTTTATATCGACCATCCGATTGGCGTCAACGGTCTTTTCCTCGAACGCATTATGATGAGTCAAATTGCCATGCATGCCAGCGATCTCTATTTCGATCTGGGGCACATCAACGCGGCGCAGGTCATGGCGTATGAATATCAAACAAAATTTCGTTATTCGCCGCGCGTTCTCAAGCGATTGGCTTTGACAAATGCGATTAACGGTCACTATGCCAAAGCTGAAAAGTTTATCAATCTGCTGCAAAAAAGTCCTGTACACAAAACCTGGGCGAAGGACCACATGGTGCTGCTGGATGAAAGTTTGGCCGGAACCTTGCCGGTCGTCGCTGTCAACCGATTGTTACAACCGCAAAGGGATTTTTTTCTGCACGCCACATCTCCAAACTCGGATATGGCAGCCCTGCTCGAATCCAATGAAGCCAATAGAATGGCTTTTGAATATTTGATGGCCTATTATCTTCTGGAATGCAAAATGGGCAATATTGCCGACCGTATTTCGTGGCTCAACAAGTACGATTATGCCATCGCGCCGCAGCACATTGAGGAAGCGGCAATTATGTATCAGGCGGGCGCTAAAAGTACGGGACTTGAGCCGATCACCGATTTCCGCTTTCATCGTGACCGAATTGCTCGATTCGCTGATTTTAATAAAATTATGCTGACCTACAAGACCACCCAACAAAGGAAAACCCAGCTTGTGCAGCGCGGCTATGGGAATACGTTCTGGTATTATTTGTTCGACGGCGGTGGAACGCGAACCGAGAAAATGAAAAAGGTAAGGGTGGAGGGAGGCTATTGAGATGAAATCCGGATTGCTGATGCTCTGCATACTGTCCATCTTTTGGGCCGGTTGTTCCTCTGATCTTTCGGATGTCGAATCGGTCGCGCGTCAACCGCATATTGATCCGGACTATAGTGATCTTGTTATTCCACCCAATATGGCGCCGCTCAATTTTATCATCAAGGAAAACGGACAAGCCTTTAAAGTTGTGTTTACAGGATTGACTGAGAATATTGAAATCAACAGTAAAACGGGGCTCGTACAAATTCCCATCAAAAAATGGAAACATCTGCTCGATGCTTGTAAAGGGTCCTCGTTCACCATTGACGTGTTTGTTCAGGAAAAGAATAAGAAATGGCGCCGCTATCAAAGCCTGACCAATCAGGTGTCCGCTGTGCCCATTGACAGTTTTGTGGCGTATCGTCTGATTAATCCCGGTTATGTGTTGTGGTGGAATCTCGGCATCTATCAGCGCGATTTGACGAGCTTTGACGAAAAACCGATTTTTGTGAACAGGTTGTCCAAACGCAACTGTATGAATTGTCACGCTTTTTGCCAAAATGATCCGACCCGGATGATGTTTCATATGCGCGCTGAGCTCGGCGGCACGATGCTGCTTTATGAAGGCAAGATTCAAAAGATTGATACAAAAACCGACTTTACCATGTCCGCCGGTGTCTATCCATCATGGCACCCGGGCGGCAAACATATCGCCTATTCAGTCAATAAAATTTACCAAAACTTTCATGCCCACCGTGATAAAAGTTTATATGTCTACGATACGGCTTCCGATCTCGTGATTTATGATATTGAAAAAAACCAACTGACCACATCCCCGACCGTTTCGACGACACGGATGGAAAACTTGCCGAACTGGCACCCGAATGGCCGGGATATCTACTTTATTTCAGCAGATGAGTATAAGGACCAATCTCACATTGATGTCGTCAAATATGACTTGATGCACACGAGTTACGATGTGACCAGCAACGAGTGGGGAGAGGTGACGCCCCTGCTCACCGCGGCTGAGACCGGCCGCAGCATGACCTTCCCCAAAGTATCGCCTTCCGGGCGCTTTTTGATGTTCACCATGAGCGATTATGGGTATTTTACCATTCACAACACCACAAGTGATTTGTGGTTGTACGATCTGGAGCATTCATCATACCATGAATTAACCACGATCAACAGTTCGCATGTGGATAGCTATCATAGCTGGTCAAGTGACGGCCACTGGTTCGTTTTTGCCAGCAAGCGCCGCGACGAGCTGTGCTCGCGTCTGTATTTTAGTTATATTGATGAACACGGGCAGGCGTCCAAACCGTTTTTGTTGCCGCAGAAAAATCCGCAGTACTATGAGACCTATCTGTTGAATTATAACGTCCCGGAGCTTATCATCGGTCCGGTGCAGGTTGAGCATTGGGATATATCACGTGGAGTGTCGCAGGAACCGATGACCGTCACATTTGATTCAACCGTACAAATTGATGCCTTGTCCGGCGCTTCAAAGATCGTGCTTGACGGGGCGATACCGTATCAGTAAAAAGACAAAAAAATTATTCAGTAGGACGAAGTAATTTTTTCGTGTACCCGAATTGAAAGGAGACCAGAAATCCGGCAAACGATTCTTCCGCATTGATATTGCCGAACAGGTAGATCCCGAATCCAATGAATGGCGCCTGCATGAAAAGCTGCGAATCAAGCGCCAGTCCGACTGTTGAGAAATCGAGTCGCTCGTAATGGCAATTTTCCATACCGCTGCAACCGAGCAAGTCACCGCGGCGCATACCGCGCACTCGCCCCAAACCCGCAGAGGCGGAGGCGAAAAATCGAGTGGATTTATAACACCGGCCATACAGCACGCTGACGTCATTTATCCACTCATCGTAACCGTAGTACTTTGAATCAAGCGGCAATGGATTTTCATAGGATCCGAGCGCACGAAGGGAAATTACATTTTTGCGAAACTGCACTGTTGGTATAATGCCCACGGCAAGCCCGGCATTCGCCTTGTACATTTTCGGGCTCTTGCCTGCGCCAATCGTCAGCCAGGCATACGGCCCCTTGTACAAATTCGGGCTGCTCCACTTTTGCGCACTCGGTGTCTGTGCGGAAAGTGAAAGTGACAACAGAAAAAGCACAAAAGCGGATCGAGTTGCCGTTCTGAAACATTGTTTGGTACAGATCATGACATTTTTTTACCGATTGATTTTAAATTTTATTAATTGGATATCCGGTTATTATTGATGATGTTGTCTCTCAAGTGTAAGGAATTAAGTGATTAAAACCAACCAATTCTGTAGATATTTTAGAATAAAAGCTTGTGTTAATTAGTCAAATATGCTATATTCGAAAGTTTGCGTTTAACCTGATTTTTACTTGGGGCAAGTGAATAAAGCAAATGAACTGTTTGAAAATTTCTGGATACTGGAAATACATTGGAACAAACAATATCAATAATGTGTTTTAATGTACTCATAGAAATATAGAGTTAAAAAGCGCGGATGGCTTCCCTCCCCTTAGAATTCGCTGACCCCCCCTAGGCGAATTCATAGCCATCCGCCTTTTTTTTGCAAATTTTGTATTGACATATTGCTTTGATTTTTTTATTTTGAAATGCGGATGGCTTTCCTCCCCTTCGTGCTCGCTGACCCCCCCTAGGCAAGCACAATGCCGTCCGCATTTTTTTTATCCGCTTTTTTTTTGTGCTTTTCATGACCACATTTTTTACTCAAACGTGTTACATTATCAAATTTTGCGCGTCCAATTTTTGTTTGTCGGTTCAACTGGGATTTCTATCATGTCAAAGTCTTTCTTATCGTTTATTTTCCTTCTACTATTTTCCGTCTCGCTGTATCCCGACGAGGAGACTATTGAATTGGGCCATCTTTTTGATGACGGCGTGACGCACTGGTATGATATCTCTTTTCGCTGTTCGGAGCTGGTTCCTTATTTTTATGAACTAGGAGAACAAGATTCACTCTCCTTTATTTTGCAATATTGGGAAGAAGAAGCTCCGACGATGGAACCTATCCGCCGGGTGTGGACGCTCAACCAAATTGCACAGAATACGTTCGAAGACGAGTATATATCGACCACGATGATTGATGATTTCATCGATTATCTCTTGACGCTTGAAGAACAAAAAAGCGATTCCCTCGATTGGCGAACTCCCGACGCAAAAGGACCAAAGTACATCAGTGGAGAGTTTAATGTCTTTACGAAACAACTGGCAAAAGAGTTGTTATCGTTTACCGATCTGAGCGATGACGAATATATGATTTGCCTATTTTACGCGCACGAGTTTGATGAATTTTGGCGCCTTCTCAAGAGCGGTGACGCCCGTTTTACCAGTCTGGAAGCGCAAATCAAAAAATATCGAAAACAGAACGAATCTGGCGATATTCACTTTGGTTTTTTTACCGGTTATTATTCGCCTCGCAAGGACTTTGCTCTTTTGGGCGAAAAGGCTCATATCGGTGCCTTGGTTGGTATCGAATGGCAACGATTGAGTTTTGACTGCAGTCTTTTGTTTCAGTTTCCAAACTCGAAAAACACTTATGGCGTGTATTACGAGAAGGAGCTTTACGAAACAAAACATTACTTCCGTTTTCTGATTGCGTTGGAACCCGCTTTTAAACTCTACGACTGGCGACACACTCGCATCAATCTGCTGAGCGGTATTGGCGCTGATATTGTCGAGGTTGTGCCGGAAGGGGAAAATCCGGTTTACGCGGAGTCCATCTCGATTGCCGGTCTGAATCTGAGTCTCGGAGTTGGTGTGCACCACTTTATCAAAAAGGGTTATCCCTACGCTCTGCAATATCAATTACGCTATGAATTTTCCGGTTATGATACGCACGGCGGCACCGACCTTTCAAGCGGAGAAGCTGTGTCGTTCCGCCTTGGCTTTTCGTGGGATGCCAATAAACGCAAACATGAATTCAAAAAATACTTTGATTGAGTTTGCAAAAACCATCTTTCGCGCTATTATTCAAAAAACGAAAATGAGTTCTGAAACGGAAAGCAAAAACGCTCATGCAAAAGACTTTTATCATTGACGCACACGTTCACATTTATCCCAATTTTGATGTGACAACGGCTATAACCAGCAGCTTGAAAAACGCCGCCAATTTGGGTATAAACGATGCCACAAATATCTGGCTACTCACGGAGCGCTCGGATTGCTCTTTTTTTGAAAATCTGGAAGCTGTCGACCTCAATGGATTTTCGATTAAACGAACGGCTGACAATTGTGCCATCGTCAAAAATGATGTGGATCAGCCGGTGCTGACTATTTTTGCCGGGCGGCAGCTTGTATCGGCGGACAATCTTGAAGTGTGCGCGCTGGCAACGACGTTCCGTCTGCCGGATAGAGCACTGAACACGGCCGATACGATTCGGGCGGTGCGCGAGGCCGGAGGGTTCGCGGCGATCAATTGGGCGCCCGGAAAATGGTTCGGTACTCGTGGACAAATCGTGAGCACAATTTTTGAAAGCGAACAACCGCATGCGTTGTTCATCAGCGATACGACCATGCGGCCGTCGATCTGGCCGACACCCGCATTGATGGCCGGTGCGCAAAAACGTGGTTTTCGCGTGATATGCGGATCAGATCCACTGCCGTTTGCGGGCGAGGAAAAGTTCATCTCATCGTACGTCAGCGTCGCATCGGCTGATGTAAAAACTGACGATCCGCAAGAATTTGTAAAAGCTGTGCTGCAGAACGTTTCAGTCGACATCACGGCCAGTGGTCGCCGCAGCGCACCGCTGACTTTTCTCAAACGACAGAAAAAAATTATGGCTGAAAAAAAAGCGTAACTTTAATTGGATTGCCTCTAAAACACACCGAT
>CAYSNA010000221.1:0-8857 GCA_964432185.1 uncultured Cytophagia bacterium | reverse complement strand
CAATGATGAAAATATTATTTCTTGGAAAGCAAGGTGCAGTTCACAGGGTAGATACCATTTAGGCCGTCTTTTCCGCACTCTGATCAATTTTAGCTAAATCAAGCCAAACATCTCGTAAAATTTCTTGCTTTTTTGGCGAGATTTATATAAATTCGCTGTCTTTGTGTAAACATTTTAATTAAAGGAGAAATCAGTTGAAGACTTATTCCCCAAAACCCGCGGATGTTGAGCGTAAATGGTACATCGTTGACGCGGAAGATGCGGTTCTGGGACGTCTGGCTGTAAAAGTTGCGAATGTCGTCCGTGGCAAACACAAACCCATGTGGGCGCCGCACGCCGATGTCGGCGATTATGTTGTTATCATTAACGCTGATAAAGTGCGCATGACCGGACGCAAGGAAGACACCAAAGTCTATTACAGTCACTCCGGTTATCCGGGAGGACTCAAAGCAACGCCGTTTCGTCGTATGCAGGCCAAACGTCCAGAATTCATTATTCGCGAAGCGGTTCGCGGCATGCTGCCGAGTAATCGTCTTGGACGCAAAGTACTCAAGCACGTCAAAATTTACGCTTCATCGGAACATCCACATACTGCTCAATCACCGGAAAAATTGGACATCTAGTTCCAAGAGGATCTAAGGAGAATAGATGAAAGAAAACTATTTCTATGCCACCGGTCGTCGTAAAAACGCGATTGCGCGCGTCTACTTGAAACCCGGTACCGGCAAATTTACGGTGAACAACAAAGAGCTGCTCGAATATGTCAAACGTGATACATTGCAGATGATTATCGAACAGCCTTTAGTTGCAACCGAAATGCTCGGTAAAGTTGACATCAAAGCCTACTGCACAGGTGGTGGCTTGACAGGTCAATCCGGCGCCATCCTGCTTGGTGTGGCACGCGCACTCGTCAAGAGTGATGAAGAATTGAAACCCGTCCTGAGACGAGGCGGCTTTCTCACTCGCGACTCTCGCATGGTCGAACGTAAAAAATACGGCCAGCCCGGTGCTCGTAAACGTTTCCAATTCTCGAAACGTTAAAATCGTCTTTTGTTGTAAAATCACACATTCTTCTTTGAGTATGGGGTGCCCAAATTGGGACATATTAAGGAGAAGAGTGGCGGCTTAACCCCAATGTGAGGATTAACATGGCTGAAGTAAAAATTCAAGATTTACTGCTCGCCGGATGCCATTTTGGACACTTGACCCGGCGATGGAACCCAAAGATGAAACCGTTCATCTTTATGGAGCGTAACGGCATTCACATTATCGATCTGAAAAAGACGCTGGTGAATCTGAATATCGCTCGCGACGCCATTGGCGGCATCGTTCGCAAAGGCGGCGACGTGCTGTTTGTCGGCACGAAAAAACAGGCAAAAGATATTATTAAAGTTTAAGCGGAACGTTGCGGCATGCCGTACGTTACTGACCGCTGGCTGGGCGGCACGCTCACCAATTTTGTCACGGTGAAAAAAAGTGTCAAACGCCTGAAAAATCTGGAGAAAAAAGCGACAGACGGTACCTATGACAAACTGTCGAAAAAAGAAATTCTCCAAATCGAACGCGAAAAGGAAAAGCTCAACCGCGTTCTCGGCGGTATTCGTGAAATGAATCACCTTCCCTCCGCCATGTTTGTGGTCGATGCCAAAAAAGAGGCAATCGCCGTGCGTGAAGCTATTCGACTTAACGTTCCGGTTTTTGCGATCATCGACACAAACTCTGATCCGGATCCGATTGATTACGTGATCCCCTGTAATGATGATGCGTTTAAAGCCATCAACCTGGTTGCGCATGCATTGGCCGATTCGATCATCGATGGCCGTACAGGACAACAGGAAAACAAAGATGCTGAAGAAGCAGAAGTAATGGAAATAAACGAAGGCGCTGACCTCGATTAACGGTACGCCTGTTCATTCGATAAAGATTAGGAGATAAATAAAATGGCCATTTCCGCAGCCGATGTAAAAAAATTGCGCGATATGACCGGCGCCGGCATGATGGAATGCAAGAAGGCTCTCACTGAAACAAATGGCGATTATGACAAAGCCATCGATTACTTGCGGACCAAAGGCATGCAAAAAGTGGATAAAAAAGCCGGACGTTCTACGGAACAAGGTATCATCCAGTCTTATATTCACCCGGGCAGCCGCCTCGGTGTTTTGGTTGAGATTAACTGCGAAACCGACTTTGTCGCCCGCACGGACGATTTCCAAACCTTTGCCAAAGATGTCGCCATGCAGGTCGCCGCGGCCAAGCCGATTGCGGTTTCCCGCGAACAAGTCGACACCAAAGTGGTTGAGCACGAAATTGAAATTTATCGCGCTCAGGCGCTCGAACAGGGCAAACCCGAAGCTGTCATCGAAAAAATGATGAGCGGCAAACTGGATAAATTTTATCAGGAATCCTGCTTGCTCGAACAGGCCTTTGTTAAAGATCCAGACAAAACCATTGGTGACTATCTCAAAGAAATCATTGGTAAACTTGGCGAAAACATGGTGATTAAAAGATTTGTCCGGTTTGAGCTTGGTGAATAATTCACAGGTGTAATATCAAGAGCGAAGCATTTCTGTTTCGCTCTTTTTTTGTCTATATCTGAAAGTTCCAGGACTTTTATGGAAACAAAACCCGTTTACAATCGTGTTCTGCTCAAGTTGAGTGGCGAAGCGCTCATGGGCAGCAATGGCCGGCTTGGGATTGATCCCGCCACTGTGGATCAAATCTCCAAAGAAGTCAGCGAAATTGCGCACATGGGCGTTCAAGTGGCGCTTGTCGTTGGTGGCGGCAATATCTTTCGCGGTTTGTCGGCCAGCGCCCGTGGTATGGATCGTGTCACAGCGGATTATATGGGTATGCTGGCGACGGTCATCAACTCGCTGGCGCTGCAGGATTATCTGGAGCGATACGACCTGCAAACACGCGTCATGACCGCCATCAAAATGGAAGAACTGGCCGAACCGTTCATTCGACGCCGCGCCGTCCGACATCTCGAAAACGGCCGCGTCGTTATCTTTGGCGCCGGAACCGGAAATCCCTATTTTACCACAGACACCGCTGCGACGCTGCGCGCTGTCGAAATCGAAGCGGATGTCATCTGCAAAGCCACAAAGGTGGATGGCGTGTATGACAAGGATCCGGTCGTCCATGCGGACGCGGTCAAATTTGACCATTTGACCTTTATGGAGGTGGTACAAAAACAACTCAAAGTGATGGACACCACAGCCGTCACCTTGTGTATGGAAAACAATTTGCCCATCCGCGTGTTCAAATTGAACGAACCGGGTAACCTCAAAAAAGTCATGCTGGGTGAAAATATTGGAACCAAAGTAAGTGGTGAATGATATGATCGAAAAAATTAAAAAAGAAGCAAAAGATCGGATGGAAAAAGCTGTCGAAGCCGTTCGCAGCAACTTTACCAAACTTCGTACCGGTAAAGCGACACCGGCACTATTGGATTCCGTGATGGTCAACTATTACGGCAGTGCCATGCCGATCAAACAGGTCGCAAACATTAGCGCCCCGGAACCGCGGCTCCTGGTTATTCAACCGTGGGAAAAAAACATGCTTGGCGAAATTGAAAAAGCCATTCAGAAATCGGATATGGGATTCAATCCCGCCAACGATGGAATTGTCATCCGAATTCCGATTCCTCAACTGACCGAAGAACGTCGCAAAGATTTAGTCAAAATCGCCAAAAAAGATGCCGAAGAAGGCAAAATCGCCATTCGTAATGTTCGACGAGATGCCAACGAACAATTGAAAAAATCTGAAAAGGCCAGCGAAATTTCCGAAGACCAGATGCACGATGGACAGGCCGATATTCAGAAACTGACGGACGATTATGTCAAAAAAATCGATGATATTCTCGATTTAAAAGAAAAAGAAATTATGGGTGGCTAAACTCATCAAATTTTATAAATTTGAGCCGCTGTACAAATTTTGTGCAGCGGCTTTTTTTATGGATTGGACACGGATTGAGAATATGCTGATAATGAAGAAGCTTTAGCCGTTTTGTCCGTCTGCTGTTCTTTTTAAAATACAAGGATTGCCATTATGCCAACTCCCGAATACGATGCCTTTGCCGCATTTTACGACCTCGAATACAGCCACAAGGAGAATGACCTCGATTTTTATCTCGACCTCGCCGAAGAATATGGCGGTCCCATTCTGGAAATTGGCGTAGGTACCGGGCGCGTCGCCTTGGACCTGGCGCAGCATGGCTTCACTGTCGTGGGCATTGACAATTCAGCAGCAATGCTCAAATCGGCGCACAAAAATTGTCAAAGATCGGCACACAAGGATCGTATAGTTCTTCACCAGGCCGACATGCGGAACTTTTCGCTGCACCAACGATTCCCACTCGTTGTCATGCCGTTTCGTGCCTTTTTGCACAACCTGACGCAGGACGACCAACTGGCGACGCTTGCTCAAATCAAAAAACATTTAAAAGCCGACGGTATCCTGGCGTTCGACCTTTTTGTGCCATTGTATAATGTGATGGCCCAGGATGAGTGGCATGACCGAATTGAATCTGACGAGTTGTCGGAACCCGACTCGGGCGTTTCCATCGATATAAAAGTTGAGCATCATATCGAAGAACAGAGACTGACTATTTACAATACTTATATGAATCGAGCGGCATCCAGTCAATCCGCCGTAATGCATTATCGCTACGTTTTTCGCTACGAAATGGAAGCATTGCTGCGTTGTGCCGGTTATAAGGTTTTGAATGTCTTTGGCGGATTTGCCGGAGAACCGTATGATTATTACAGCGGTGTTATGGCGTTCATAGCCGCGCCGGCGTGAAAGTTTTTGAATCAATTCTACCGCACGGCACGTAAGACAGCGCATCGCACTAAAAATGAGGAATCGTGGAGCTACGAAAAATAAAATTTGTGCGCAATCCAAGATCGGGCATCATCCGAACCCAGACGCTGATTCGCAAGGCAATTGAATGGAATTTTGCCGATTCCGGATTTGACTACGAAATTGTTGAAACAGCGTACGCCGGGCATGGGCACATTCTGGCGAAAGAAGCGGTGCAACAAGGATTCGACGCCGTCGTTGCCATTGGCGGCGACGGGACGGTGAACGAAGTCGGATCGGCACTGGTCAACACGGAGACGGCGCTCGGCATCATTCCGCTGGGATCCGGAAACGGCCTGGCGCGCGGTTTGGGAATTTCACTGCAGCCCATCAAAGCGGCCAATATTTTAAAAACCGGTGAAATTCGTACAATTGACGCCGGCCTCGTGGAGGGAGAAATATTTTTCATTGTTGTCGGTCTTGGATTTGATGCGATCATTGGCAAAGTTTTTAACGAACAGGATATTCGCGGTCTCCTGCCCTATTTTACAATCGGTTTTCGCGAGTATCGATCCTACAAGCCCGATGTTACCATCCTTAAATTTGACGACAAGACTATTCCGGTTTCGCCATTGTTTGTGACCATTGCCAATCTTAAGGGATGGGGCGGCGGCGCCATTATTTCGCCGGACGCTGAACTGGATGACGGTTTGCTTGATATATGCGTCTTGCACCGCGCACCGTGGTATTATATTTTGGCCAACCTGCCCAAACTGTTCACCGGCGGCGTGGTCAAGTTGACAAAGTACAGTCGTTACCAAACCAAAAACATTCAAATTATTCGTGAAAAAGCCGGTCCATATCAATTCGACGGTGAATCGAGAGATGGCGGCACAACTCTGAACATCTCCATTTTACCAAAGGCGCTCAAGGTGATTGTGCCGAGTGAAAAAACTTGAAACCAAAAGTTCATTTTTTCAGTCTATAGAAAAAAGTTTTGGAGCGCGCACGTGAAAACAATAAAAAATATACTTATCGCCGTGATTGTCCTGGCACTCTCGTACGGCATTTTCAGTCTGCTGGAAACGGAGGATAAGGGGAAAGAATTTTTAACGTCAGCAATCACACTTGTGGTTGATGAATTAATTGCCAGAGTACCGGATCGCGAACAGCAAATCCAACTGGAACAGAAACGGGATGAATTCATCAAAACAATTGATGAAAACAAAATGAGCAAACAGCAGTACGAGACCTCTGTAGCCCGTCTCACAAACTTGAATATTTCGCAGGATTCTCTCTCCGCTGAAGAGCTTGGCGCCCTGCTTGAAACCTCCGTGCACCTGTCCAAAGATCAAACAAATACGATGACGCGACAGGAAGCCGAAAAGATGCGGCAACAGGTCAGGTATATTGTTGAATTCACCAAAGAGCTGTCAAACATCCAGGATGAGCAGCTTCGAGCTCAACTGGCGCGCCATTTTATCGTCACCTCGGACAGCAATTTTCACATCATTGTTGACGAGGATATTTTGCAAAAACCGGAGCTCAAAGAGCATCCCGATTCTCGTCGTCTCATTGAAAGATTGCCTCGAAAAGATTTTATAAAATTCGAAAACTTTGAAGAGTCGCAGGACATCGTTCGCGACGCCATGACCAATCTGGCGCCGATCCTGCCGCTACGCGTTCGTGAACAGATCATTTTTAATCCGGACATGGGAGCGAGTTTACTCATCAAAGTCAACGTTGACAGCCTGCTCATGGCGGAAAAAGCCTATCATGACGCGCACTGGGACAGCCTGGTCATCAAATTGGAAAAGTTGGAAAACCTGGGAACGCTGGGGGAAGAAAAGTCGAAATAAGGTTATAACGCGCCGGCCAACACCACGGTTTGTCGCGCCTGCTCAATGCACATTTTATTCTCATTCAACGCCTGCAGAAAAACGATATAAATGCCCATGCGGCATGCGATGCCACTATCATCCAATCCATCCCAATACACCGTTCGCTGCGCACCGCTCGGTTCATTATTGAGCAAGAACCGAACGAGCCGTCCTTTCATATCAAAAATTTTAATATTGACATGTGCGAGCGTCGTCGGCAGGGCATAACTCAATGCGACAAAATCGTCGTGGCCATCACCGTCCGGGGAGAACGGATCGGGCATGATCGAAAGTGTGGTTGTCTGCGGCAGCAGGCGCACAAAAACGCTGTTTACGGCGCCGGCGGTGTGACCGCTCGCTTCAACGCATGTGGTCCAGTTTGATTTTTCCCCTGCCGAGATATATGGATTGATGCGCTCAAGCGAACGTCCGGTGGCGCCGCCCCAACTCGACGTATAACGCACGCTCTCGATGACGCGCCCGCAGGCATCAAAAAGAACCACCTCATCCATCGAATTGTTCAATGATGGCAAATTTTTTACGACCTGACCCGGTCCGCTCAACTCGGGAATAACCGAGGAATCGGCGCACAGTACGAGATAACCATGTGGACTCAAACGATATGAAGAATCAAAGATCGACACTGTTTTACTCACATTCGAATCAGAGATAGCCCAGTTCATCAATTCGACGGAAAAATCGTTTTTGTTGAACAGCTCAATCCATTCGCAGGCGTCGCTGCGGGGGCTGACCATCATTTCATTGATCACCACACTTTCGGCCGGATAACTCACGGCCAGCGTATCGCAAATGGCATTATTCAAGGCCACCATATCGCGCGGCATGTCCAGATTTATCCTGATAATGTGAATGCCGGAAGGACTGTTTGGCCAGGTAAACGTCGCGATTTTCGACTCGCCAACTCCAAGTGATGTTACTGTGGTGTGATCGATGGGGGAAAATTCGCTTTCACCCATTGGGGCCCAAGCGGCAAACAAGTGAACAGTTTCAACGAATTGCCGGCCGCTATTCTCCACCTGTATTGACAGGCGGATCTCTTCACCGGCCATTGGCGCTGGCGGCACAACCTCGATCGAGCCGCGCAGCGCCGCATCGTAATCTTTGGGACTGTTACTGTTGTTCTGGCCCGGCGTACTGCCGCGTTCTGCCGAACAACTGCTCCAGTTCGAGGAAAGGCTTGACTCATTTTCGACGCGAATTCGTTCGGTCGAAACGTATCGCCCACCGCCAAAGGTGCGATCATACACCAGGCTGTCAATCACCACACCCGCCGCATCGAGAAGCACAATCTCGTCGCCGGAATTATTCAATTCCGGCAGATTAAAAATGATCTGCACACAACCTTCAAGGTTCAAATCAATATTGGATAACACAGCAAACTCGCCTGGTTTAATGATACAGGAGTCTGTCGTCAGAACAACGGACTTGCGCTTGTCGCGCAACACCCACTCCGCAAGATTGACCGGCGCCTCGCAGGCATTATAAATCTCGATCCATTCGTCCGCCTTTTCATCCGTATCATACATAATTTCGTTCAAGACAATACATTTCGGCGGATAGGTCTCAACAACGCGGCAGAAGAGACGAGCGCTGTTATTCTCCGGCTGCGCATCGTTTTCACAGTACAGCGTGCCGATGATGTAGTGTTCTCCGGCACCCAGGGGCGAGATGCTGTATGCAAAATCACATGAATCACCCGCTGCGACGTGATCGAACGCAACTCGTTGGTCCAACAACAAATCGAGAGATCCGGCGAGGCTGTCGTACACGACAATCCGGCACTCTTCAACAATGTGCGTACCGCGATTTTTAATCTGCAGAAACAGTTCAAGTGAATCGCGGGTCGAGGGCCGTTCAGGCCGAATCGAAATCGCGGCCAGCGCCACATCTATTGGTTTTGGCGTGACCGAATTTTCGTAGCCCGGCGTGCCGCCGGCTTTTTCGGAATTTCGCCAGTTGCCGGGAACATCATCCTCGCCCATATCGACTTTTTCTTCCGAATAGCCGTCGTCATTATCCGGCGTGTAACGATAGCCGGCAATTAAAGTCGTATCCGGAAGAAGAATGGATACGGTTTCGCCCTATGTATTTTTTATAACGTAGGCGCCGAAATGATATTTATCAATCGTGAACAGCAGCGCTTCTTGCGGAAT
>CAYSNA010000220.1:0-8866 GCA_964432185.1 uncultured Cytophagia bacterium | reverse complement strand
TTGAAACGGTGCATTTTGTTCAACTAGCTGTTGAGTGACGGCGTTCCGCTGTTGAGCCACTTTGTGCTTGATATCACTTGTTGCTTCATTCAGGGTCGTCTCTTTTTTGAGCAAATTCAGCAGCGCTTCACCTTTGTCCGAGCCAACCGTGACAACGAATTTATCCTCAACCTGCGAAAGATTCAAATCAAAGCCGGCCTCGACAAAGGGTTTGCCATCGAGTAAAGTGCAATGGCAGCTTGCGCAAATAGAGCCGCAATCGGAGGTCACGATGACGCTGTTGTCCCGCCAATGTTTGTAGGCCGGATCAACAAAATCAGCGTTGATCAATGCACGATCCATCAATTCGAGCGCCTTCACATCGCACGCTTTAATACCGAGAATGATGCGTTTTTTCTGCGCCAGGTCATCCGGAATCATGCGCTCGCGCGCGAGATAAAACAACATCTTTGTCGGATCAATTGTTCGATACGAATTGAGGCGCGGAGCCTGAGCTTTTAAAATGTGTGAGAAAAAAGTGTGTCCGTTGTTGTTGGACGAGGGGAGGATGACCTCTGAAAAACCGTCAAGGTTGTTCTGTGCCACTTTGTGAAGAAACGCAAGCAAATCGTCCGATTTGATTACCATTACTGCTCCCATATTTTGCGTTCAGCACTGAAGCGCAATTGCCGGGCGTGTGCAGAGCTAGCGGAATATCAGTGTCAGAGTCGTAAGCGCGTCCTAGTCGTTTAGTTCCTTGTTCTTCTGATTTACCGTATAGATGAGTCGTGCGAGTTCGTGTTCGATGTTCACGTTGTTGATGATTGTCTCATCAGTGCTTTTAATTTTGAGTGATGTAAAATTAAGGATTCCTCGAATTTTTTCTGCTTTTAATACGTCCATCGTGTGCCGCGCCGCAGCTTCCGGAACCGCAACGATGGCAAATTTTATATCGTTTTTTTCAATGTAATCATCAATTTTGTTGATGGGCAAAATCGGTACATCCGCGTTTTCATTAATTTTCGCCGGATCGCTGTCAAAAGCCGCGACAATCTTGATTCCCTCGTCTGTAAAACCTTTGCCAAAATTGAGGAACGCCGTTCCCAAGCGTCCCACGCCGATGAGAATGATTTTTTGTGTTTCATTCTTGCCGAGGATATCATGGATTTTGGAGAGAATTGACGCAATATCATAACCGCCTTTTTGGCTGCCGGCAATACCGAATATGGCAAAATCCTTACGCACCAAACTCGAGGAAATACCGAGCGCATCAGCTATGTTATCACTAAACACTTTGACAAAACCAAGGTTTTGCAGTTGATAAAGCAAATTCTTGTAGTTTAAAAGTCGTTTTATTCTGTCCTGACTGTCCACAAATATCCTACAAGTTTCACATAAAAGTAAATAAATTCTGATAAATATGTTATTTTTATAACTTATTTTAACGAATCAAAAACAGATTGTCAAGAGATTTTTTGTAAAATTTTTGATATTTTTAAAAAATTGCTTATGTCGAGCATTACCGAAAAGAAATTAGCCATGAAGGACCGGGAAAGTGTGATTTAAAAGTGGAATAGGTGTGGTCGGTTAATTCGCGGGACGAAAGTATTAAAAAGGGATATGAATTACACTGTTTTGCCGATACCCAATTCGTAAAGTTTGCCTACAATCTCGAACGCGGAAAGATCAGTCAGCAAAACCAGCAGATTTTTCTCCCGAGCTTTTTGCGCTGCCTCCTCATCGAGTTGTAACCCGCCGGGCAGGATGACGCCGGCGAGGCTTTTGAAAAACACGATGGCCAGCACATTTTCGTGCGTCTGGTTGGTTACCCAGAGCGAGCCTTTTTGTGCCTGCGCCATCACATCGCTGAGCATGTCCGAAATGATGCCGCCCGTCACTTCTTTTTCGAGATTCTCTTCACCGCTATATACCTCCAGTCCCAACGAGTCTACAATATCTTTGACTTGCATGCTGCTCTCCTGATCCTCGAAAAAGAAATTACGCATCCTTTATGATCGGCAGGGTGACGCGGAACGTCGACCCGACATTTTCTTTACTGTTGACTTCAATATCCCCGTGGTGGTCTTCGGCAATCTTTTTGGCGATGGATAGACCCAATCCGGTGCCGGTAATTTTTTTATCCACGGCATTAGGGGCTCGAAAGAATTCATCAAAAATATTTTTTTGCGCGTCGTCGGAAATGCCGATACCTGTATCCGTCACGTCAACTCGCACGTGCGAGCTGGTTCGTTCAATGTGAATGGTGATGGTGCCGTTTGACGGCGTATATTTGATCGCATTGCTGACGAGATTGGCGAACAGGCGCGATAAATCTTCCTTGTTGCCGCGGATCGGCGGCAGGTTATTTTCACAATGAATGTTGATCGTCTGTGATTTTTCATCAGCTTTATTTTGATAAAACTCGACGGTCTCCCGGATCAGCTCGTCAACGGCCAGCGCGCGCATTTCCTTGAATGATTTTTTTCGGTCAACACGTGAGAGATCGAGCAGGTCGTTGATGAGCGCAATGAGGCTGTGCGCCCGGTCGCGCGATTTGATGATCATCTCGCGCTCTGTCTCCGGCTTGCCCGCCGTAATGCCGTCGATAATCAAATTTAAATAGCCTTCGATGGCGCCAAGCGGCGCTTTAAGCTCGTGCGCGACGTAGCTCATAAAATCCGATTTCATTTTTTCGATTTTACGTTCTTCGGTCACATCAATGAGCACGGCGACGCTGCCGATGCACTCTTTGCGTTCGTCGATGATTGGCGTGATGCTGGCTTCAATGGCCCGGCCATAAATCGTATCGAATTCCAGGCGCGTGCTGCGCAAATCATGCTGTACCCCCTGAAGACTGTCGACGATCGATTTTTTTAAATCGGGATTGCGGATGATTTCACCAAACGTACGGCCGATGGCCCGCTCGTGACTCAGGTGCATAATTTTCGACGCCATGGGATTGAGAATAACAATTTGGCCCTGCCGATTGACCGCCAACACACCTTCACTCATCGAGTTGATGATAGTGAGCGTTCGCGCCCGTTCATTACTGCATTCGAGCATGTTGCGGTCGCGTTCGTCACGCAGTTTTTGCACATCTTTGAGGTGTTGCCGATAATCCAGGCCGCGCTCAATTTTTGCCAGCAATTCATCCGGATTGAACGGCTTGGGCAGATAATCGTAGGCCCCTTTTCGTCCGGCGTTGATCGCATTTTCAATTGTGGCATAACCGGTGATGACAATAATCACCACATCGCTTTCGAGTTTGTTGATTTCATCGAGCAACGCCATGCCGTCCATTTCCGGCATCATGATATCTGTCAACACAATATCATAGTCATTCGCTAAAATTTTATCAAAGCCGATTTTTCCGTTTTCAGCCTCATCCACCGTATAACCGCTCATTTCCAGAATTTGTTGGCATCCTGAGCGAATCACATCTTCGTCATCGATGATGAGTATTTTTCCTTTTGTTGCTGCCATGTGTCCTACGAGTTTAAGAGTTTTGCCACGCGGTCCAAAAGCTCCGCGGATTTGAGTGGTTTTGCTGCAAAATCATCGACTTTCATCCACGATTGATCTTTGGACAGTTCAAAATTAAATCCCGTCTGCTCTTGCGCTGAGGTGAGCATTAAAATCGGCAGCTCGCGCGATTTCTCGTTGTCGCGAATGCCGTAGGCGATGGTAAAGCCGGAATCCAGCTCTTCCATCATCAAATCGATGATGGCCATATCGTACGTATTGGCCCTCACTTTTGCCAGCGCCTCTGCCGATGTATTGGCGGCATCCGTTTCATAGCCATTGGCTTCCAATACAATTTTGTTGATTTCAATAAAATCAGGATCATCATCGACAAGCAGAATTTTCTTGGCCATAGAATTCACCACCTTTTTTGTGAATGAATGAGCGGTGCAATTAAATACTTTTGGCGATATACATCAAGTCTTTTTTACATGCGGAGCAGAAATTTGAGAATTTTATCGGGTGCTGAAGGCGTGTCAGGTGGCGAATTCTTCAACAGGATGTCGCGGCAGAAATATGGTAAACGTGCTGCCGCGTTTGAGTTCACTTTTTATTTTAATGTCGCCCTGATGTTTTTGAATGATGCCGTAGGCGATGGCCATGCCGAGTCCAGTGCCTTCGCCGACCGGTTTTGTGGTGTAAAATGGATCAAAAATACGCTCTTTGGTGATGGCGCTCATGCCCGGGCCGTCATCCGTGATGGACATGGTCACTCGATCCTCGTGTGCTGTGCTGGTTTTTATGATGATGTGCCCGTGTCCTTTCATCGCTTCGGCGGCGTTCAACACAATGTTGAGGATGACCTGCTGGATTTGAAAGCGGTCGACAAGCACAGGAGGCAGGCTGGCGAATTGCAGATCGATGCGAATATTTTGGAAAAGCGCCTGTTCCTTCAACAGAATGAGCGTGCTCTCGATGATTTGATTCAGGTTGGCCGGGCGCCGTTCGGATTTGGATTGGCGGGAAAAATCCAGTAGCCCCTGCACAATGTTTCGGCAACGTTCGGCTTCGTTCGCCACTTTTGTCAATGCATCCCGGTCCGGTGATTTTTCCAGCTTTTTCAACAGAATGTTGGTGAACAGCAAAATGCCGCCCAGGGGATTGTTGAGCTCGTGCGCCACGCCTGCGGCCAAGCGTCCAACGGATGCCAGCTTTTCCGATTGCAAAAGCTGCTGTTGCGTTTCGTTCAGCGACTTGATCGAGTCGCGTAATTTTTTATTGGAGGATGAGAGTTTGTTTTGCGTTTTTTCCAGTTTTTCCAGCATGTACGGCAAACACATTTCCGCTTCCGCAAATCCCTGATAAACGGCGACCGCTTTGTCGCGGCATGTTGGATAACCGCAGGCGCCGCAATTCAACTCATCTTCCGGTTTATATTTGCCGGTACAGTGAAGAATATCCTGAATGTCCCGTTCGCTGGGCTCACGCACCTCAACTTCTTCAATGCAAAACTGGCGGCGCATGTTGATGGTGCGATAGGTTTTATGGTCCTTGCGCGCCTGCTGGCGGCGTTCTTCACTTTGCTGCGATTTGACATAGTTGACGACACGATCCCGACGCACAAAAACGGATTCGTCATTCACCATCATCGGGCCCTTGATGCAACCGCGGCAAAATAGCAAATCTACAAATCGCGCTTCAATATCGCCGGCATCGACTTTTTTCAGCACTTCCAGTATACGCTCGCGTCCCTCGCTGACCAGCACATCGTTATTCAAAATATCGTCTGAGCAATCGGAACATTTTATCAATCCGCCGGAGATAGGAAAAAGATGGCCGAGCCCCGCTTGTGGACCGTCAAAATCAAGGGCGGGTAACGAGGTCAAATCGACATTTTGCTGCTCAAACATCTCCTGCAGTTCATTAAACGTCAGCACCTCGTCAATGGCGCCGGCCACATTAACATCCTGCATCTCGCGTTTTTTGGCAATACACGGGCCGATAAATACGACCCTGGCATCGGGATTGTATTTTTGTTTAATGACGCGACCGATGGCGATCATCGGCGAAACCACCGGCGCCAGCATGAGCGTCAGGTGTGGGAGATATTTTTCGATATAATTGACAATGGCCGGGCATGGCGAGGTGATAACAATCGGCATAACATCCGAATGGACAATTTTATTATAATCATCGATGATAAGATCAGCGCCAAAGGCGACATCCAGAACCTGTTCAAATCCCAGCGCCTTCAAACCGCCAATGACCTGCCCCGGTTGCGCGGATAAAAATGCGGCTGGAAAAGATGGCGCCAGAGCCGCGTAAACCGGAGATGAGCCGTGCAGGAGGCTGTACGTGTGCTGAATGCCGTCACGTATGTGCTTGGCGTGCTGCGGACAAACCTTGATGCAGTTCCCGCAGGCGATGCATCGTTCCTCAATGACCTTGGCCTGGCCGCCCACAACTTTGATCGCTTTAGCCGGGCACAACCGAACGCAAGAGTAGCATCGTTTACATTTTTTTTCAATCGTAGAAACAACCGGTTCCATAGCCATGTCCTGTCAACGTGTGCATGAAAAAAATATGAGTGATCTGCGGCGGACTTCCATGCAAGTCGTGGGTACCGGTAAAAGGAGTATTCGGCTGTCGAAGGATCGCGCGATGACTGGCGTCACTCACTACTGTTAAGATAAATCAGTACCGATCAAAAAGCAAGCAGAAACATGTTGTTTTTCACCTGTGGAATATTGCCATTTCAATTTGCGTTATGCTTGCCAGTGAATTCTGCCGGATTGAATTTCGTGAGAAAGGATATTGATGAAAATTGTGCTTATGTCGGATAGTCACGATCGCATGGACAAACTCTATGCTGCCGTTGACTGGTGTAACGAAAAAAATGTGGATTATGTTTTACATGGCGGCGATCTGGTTGCGCCATTCATTATTCGTGCCTTCAAGAATTTGAACGCGCCCTATACCATTGTCTTTGGCAACAATGATGGCGAACGCCACGGGCTGTCCATGATGTTCAAAGACAAAATTTATGAACCGCCGTACGAGCTTGAGCTGGACGGTAAAAAAATCGCCATGCTACATGAGCCTGATCCGTTGGACAGTTTGGATAAAGAAAAATTCGATTTGATTCTTTATGGCCACACTCATGCCGTGGATATTCAGCTCGGAAAACCACTCATTGTTAATCCGGGGGAATTATGCGGTTGGCTCTCAGGACATGCTACAATGGCGCTTTGGGATACAGCCACTATGGACGTAGAAATCATTGAACTTTGATACTAGCCTCACAATCGGAGATTTCTGATACACAAAGAAAATTTAAAAATCCAATAAAAAAACTTGACTATTGCCTTAATTCCTTGTTAATTCTACATATAATTTATTGAATCAAACAGCGGCACATCCCGTAATAGTGTTCTTTAACAAAACAGTTGTGATCGGCCGGATAAAAACCAGAGTATCGTGTTTAAAAAGGTTGAATGAAAAAGAAAATCATACTGTTTTATAACTGTTTGATAAAATTAAGTTTTTGTCGGTTCGTTTGAGCACAAAAGTGCAAAACTAACTCTCTATCGTGCTAATAATTATTGACTTGCAACTTGGCATCAATGGCATAAAAATTGTAAACACATGGGGAAATCCAGTAAACAACCGACTCGTACCCAAAGGCAAAAAATGGACGAACTTTTTTACTTTCCCACTTTTGATCTGTTAATCAAAGTAGTTTATGCCAGTGAGGCGAATTCTATTCGTTATGCAACGCATCGTACCGTCAAGACGAATGAAAAAAAAGTTATAGAACGGTATATTTTACAAGAAGTTGCTCCAAAGACGGATTATTATGAGCGCCATCCTTCACTTCTCCTCTACATGGGAGTGGATGTGACTCTGAAGAAAGAATTAAAAACCTACCAGGTTAAAGATACGATCAAAACCATCATTGATCGAAAACATTCGATTGATGAAAAGGTACAAAATCTGATTTCATCGTCATTGAGCAATTACTATTTTGAACGTCTCGGTGATAAACTGTTGTCACTTCGGCGGGTTATGGAGAGTGATGCCGGGACGGAAGCGTTTGAAAAAACACTTCGAGAAATCAAAGCGTTATTGCATGCCTATAATCAGAATAGCGGTCAAGAAGTCGATATCCGAACCATTCTACCGCCGGAAGCCATCAAACACTATCGGCAGTTGATCAGCAACTAACGGGGGAGGGGTCCTTTGCTGAGGGCCTGATTTTAAGACGCAATACAGGAGAAAAAAATGCGCAACAGAATCTCAGTTTTAATTTTAGTTTTGGCTGCTTTTGTTTTGACATCATCTGAGGTTTTTGCCCAGGAGCAGGAAGAAGAGGTCAAACCGAAATTTGGTATCGGCCTGAATGCCGGCGTACAGCAAATCTACTGCGATATTCCAGTCACCGGACTTGCGATGGCCGGTGAGGGATTTATGCGGTTTTTGCTCAGCGATCGTTTTAATCTGCAGTTAGGACTTGGCTACGGCCAACTGAGTGACGGCTTGAGTAAACGCACTTTTAGCACAACTGTGCTGAATGGCGACTTGAAAGGAAATATTTATCTGTTGAAATCCGGTGTCTTTCGCCCGTTTGGAACCTTGGGTTTTGGCGCGGTAAACTACACCTATGACAACGATACAAATACTAGACCCGACATAAATCCGGCTTTGGAGGGCAAAGCATTTTGGGATGTGGCATTTATCATCGGTGGCGGTTTGGATCTCATGCTCTCTGACAAGATTGCGTTTACAGCAACTGGCGATTACCGTTTCACCACAACGGATGGTCTTGACGGCATTGAAGCCGGTACTTCCAAAGACGGCTACTTGAATTTACGCGCCGGACTTGCCTTCTATGTCGGCAAACGCTCGCCGCGTGTCAAGGAAGAGCTCCTCGTTGACCAAACCACCGTGCAGGTTGACGAATCCATGCCCGAAGACAAACCCATGCCGGTCTACGCCGAAGATGACGAAACGGCTGATATCTTGGCGCTTCTCATGGGAACGGCGCCGGAACCCGATTCCTCTCAAGTTGAAGAAGCGACCGAGACGACCGAGACTGAAGCGGCCCCGGTTGAAGAAGTGACTGCTGATCTGGCTGAACCCGAAAAACGAATCGAAGAATTAAAGGACAAAATTCTCGATAAAGAAATCGAAATAGCTGCCATGGAAAAGGATATTTCGGAAAAGGATTCCAGAATCGAAGAGCTGGAAAAAGAACTTTCGCAGGTCGAAAAATTGTCCGGCGACTTTAAATCCAATTACCAGGAGGCTCTGCGATTGTACTCGATCCGTCAACCGGAAAAATCCGCAGCCCTGTTCAAGTCCTTGTTTGCAGCTTACCCTGAACATAAGCTGGCCAGCAATTGCACCTACTGGATCGGCGAGAATT
>CAYSNA010000219.1:8638-8867 GCA_964432185.1 uncultured Cytophagia bacterium | reverse complement strand
AAGCGCAACGGATTTCATGAAGAATTTTGTGCGCACTGGATGTGCCCATCTGGTTTTGGCAAAATTCTGTGCCTCGTTCCCCCGCTCTGCGGGGGAGCGCAGCAGGGACGCTCGGCGTCCTGTAAAATGTTGGAGTTCCGGACGCTGAGCGTCCGCTTCGGCATTCCGCCGCCGGAGCGGCGGAACGAGAGTGAATGAGAAGGAATCTGGTTTTGACGAAAGTCTCGTT
>CAYSNA010000219.1:0-8628 GCA_964432185.1 uncultured Cytophagia bacterium | reverse complement strand
GGAATGCATCGAGGACGCTCGGCGTCCAATAAAATCTATGAGTTCCGGACGCCGAGCGGCGGAACGAGAGATAGGTTCTGAAACGAAGGCAACGGTATCGGCTCAATTATACTTTTCAACAATCGCCATCGCCGCTCGAATCCCGTCCACGCCGCTGGAAATGATGCCGCCGGCCCAGCCGCTGCCTTCGCCAACCGCGTAGAGATTGTCAAAGCCGTCGCACAATCCATGGCGCTCACGAAGGACCTGTACGGGAGCAGAGGTTTTGCTTTCGAGGCCGATGAGATTGCCGGTGTCGTAACCTTTTATTTTTTGGCTGAATTCGAGCAATCCCGTGCGGATGGATTGCGTGACAATCTCCGGCAGCATGTCCCACAGCGCCGCCTGTCGTACTCCCAAGGGATAGCTTGATTTTTGCGATGTGGATGATTCTTTTTTTTTGAGGAAATCCACAATTGAACAAAATGGCGCCGTGTAGCCGCCGGCAAAATTGTAAAATTGACGCTCGAGCTCCTCAACATAATCCAGCGCCTCCAATGCGGAGGCTTCACGTCCCAGCAGTTCTTCAGCATGCACACCGGCGACGCACGCCGCGTTGGCAAACTGGCCGTCCCGTTGATAAAAGCTCATGCCGTTGACGATATTGGTATCCGCATAGGCAGTGGCAGGCACGACCATCCCGCCGGGACACATACAGAACGTATACACCGGCCGTCCGGCTGATTTTGCTGTGAGCCGGTATTCCGCCGCTTTGACGCCCGGCAGATGCTCGCGTCCCCATTGCGCCAGATTGATGATCTCCTGCGGATGCTCGGCGCGATACCCGATGGCGAAATTTTTGGCGCGAAAGAGCAGACCGCGTTTGATCAACATTCTATAGGTCTCATACGCCGAATGGCCGGTGGCGAGGACAAATTCATCCGCGTGCAGCTCGCCTGCCGACGTGACCATATTTTTAACATGCCCGTTTTCAAGGCTCACATCGTGAAGCATAGTTTCAAAGTGAAAGACGCCGCCGTCGCGTAAAAATTCATCTCGCAGATTTTTGACGACGACTCGTAAATTATCCGTCCCCACATGCGGATGCGCCAGATAACCAATTTCCACCGGCGCACCGGCCCGGATATAACTGCTGATCATAAAATCTTTTTCAGCCGTAATGCCTTTGGTGCGAGATGTTAGTTTGCCGTCGGAAAACGTGCCGGCGCCGCCCTCGCCAAAGGCGTAATTGCCGGTTGGGCTGAATTCGCCCGTTCGTTCAAAATGATCTATCTCGTATTCGCGTTTCTGAACATCCGAGCCACGCTCAACGATTGTGGTTTGGAATCCCGCTTTTTGGAGGACATACGCCGCAAAAAATCCGGCCGGGCCGCTGCCGACAACGACGATTTGTTGCGAACGTTTTTTGTAGGGAATGTTCAAGGAGGGAGCACGGTCAGGAGCGCCGCCTTTGAGCCCATCCGACGAAACGGCAACGTTGAGCAGCCAATGGATGTCGTTTTTTTTGCGGGCGTCGAGACTTTTTCGCTCTATCTGAAACGTGAACGATTTGAGTCCCAGCTTTTTACCTATTGTCCTCTGGAGCTGTTCGTCCGAATAATCCGTAGGCAGCTTGAGCGTGATTTCTCTAAAGCCCATGTTGGCTCGACTCCATGTGAAGCAAAATCTCCTGTACGCGGCCAACCTCGCCGGTCATCAATCGAACTTTGATGCCACGGGTGTGTTTGGGCGATGAAGTCAGAATATCCTTCACCACACCTTCGGTGCGTTTGCCGGTACGCTGGTCTTTTTTCTGAATGATCGACACTGCGAATCCAGGTTCGATATTGTCTCGGTACATGCCGTCCATTGTCATCCTTAAATAAAATTGAAGAGCCGTGATGTGTATCGCAAAAACTATCTGTTGTGAGCTGCGCTTTGACCCGCCAGATAGCCGGTGCTCCAGCAGACTTGTAAATTATAGCCGCCGGTCGGGCCGTCGAGATCGAGAATTTCTCCGGCGAAAAAGAGATTGTCGATGATTTTCGATCGCATGGTTTTCGAATCAATCTCGCGTAATGAAATGCCGCCCGCGGTGATGACCGCCTTTTTAAAACCAACCAAACCATCAACGGTGAAAGGAAATTCCTTTAATAAAATGCGCAGCCGTTTGCGTTCTTTTTTGGAAATGGTGCTGCAATTTTTGTCGGGATCAATCTCCGCCAGCTTTAGAAGAATCGGAATCAATCTTTTGGGCACGAGGGCTGAAAGTGCATTTTGAATTTTTTTTGTATTAAATTGCTCGAAATCCCGAATCAATCGGTCGTCCAGTTTTTGCCAGTCGAGCGCCGGTTTGAAATCGATGAGGATTTTAACCTCGCCCTTTTTTAGCAGGATGCCGACCTCTTTACTGATATCCAAAATAATCGGGCCGCTCAAACCATTCCCCATAAACAGCGCTTCGCCAAATCGTTCGGCCTGTTTGGTCTCGTTTTGCTGGACGATCACCGAAACATTTTTCAGCGAAATGCCTTCAAGCTCCTCCACATATTTTTCTTTAACAAGAATGGGCGTCAAGGACGGTCGCGGTTCAATAATCGTATGTCCCATTTTTTTTGCCCAGGCATAACCGTCGCCGGTTGATCCGGATTTGGGGTACGAGAGACCGCCGGTGGCAACAATCACATTTGTTGCCTCAATCTCGCCATCCTCTAAAATGATTTTTTTGATGCGGGCATTCTCAACATAAAAATCGATAATGTGGACAGTGGTGCGGAGTTTTACCTTGTGCTTTTTCATCAAAAACAATAGCAAGAGCTGCACATCTTGGGCGCGATCGCTTTGCGGGAACACGCGTCCGCCACGCTCGACTTTGGTCGGCAGACCGTTGCTCTCAAAAAAATCGATGGTCTGCGTTACGCCAAAATGATACAATGCGGTGAGCAGAAATTTGCCGCCGGGACCGTAAAATTCTGCCAGTGTTCGAGGATCAGGCTCGTTGTTGGTGATGTTGCAGCGTTCTTTGCCGGTCATCAATAATTTTATGCCGGGGCTCGGCATTTTTTCCAGCACAATAACGGACGCCCCACATTCGGCAGCGCGAATAGCCGCCATCATGCCGGCCGGCCCGGCGCCGATGATGGCAAGATCGTATTTTATATTTGACATGATTTTAGCGTGTTATTTGAATTGAACCAAGGTAGGCAAAAATTGGCAAAAAAACTATGATGATAATTTGGACTCTCATTTCACGCCCATAAAACAAGTCGTGAAATGAGAGTCAATTGATTCAAACGAGGATCAACCAACAAGTACCTGTTTGCAGAATTCAACGCACTTGGTCACCTCGACTACCGCGTCCGAATCCTCCGGCACCGGGTATTCCAGTTCGATATCCGCCGGGAAGGTGTAGCCCTTCTTTTTCATCAGGTGCAGCGCCAGGGCCAGCGGCGTATCGCCCAAACCGAACGGCATATTGGGCCCATTATTGACTTTGCGATCCTTGATGTGCAGACTGAGAATTCGGCCGGCGTCGCCATACTTTTCGATCAGCGGCAGCGGCGATTCGTTGGTACCGGCGACATAATGGCCAATGTCTAAATTGATGGCGAGATGTTTTCCGTAGGACAGCGGTTTGTCATAGCTTTCGGAATTCACCTGGGTGTGATTATGAAAACCGATTTTAATCTGATGCTCATCCGCGATCGGGCCAAGGTATTTAGCCTTGTCCTCGGAAATTTCCGCGGTGATGCCCTGCGCGCCGAGCGCTTTCGCCACCTCGAAAAAGTAATGCACTTCTTTCTCCGACACCTCCGGCCCAATGTTACCAAACTTGACGATATGGATATTCACGCCGGCATCGTTGTATTTTTTGCGCAACTCGACAAATTTACTCATGGGAACGGAGGTGCGCCACGTTGCCATATCCTGCGCACGTTTTTCCATGGCGGCGCGAAACTGGGCCCGCTGTTCATCGGTTGCCTGTTGTCCACGAGGCGGCCGCTCCGGCATGTCAAATTTCGGCGCGCCGGCAAATTCTTCCACCGGTTCGCCCATGAGTTCGATGGAACTGATGCCGGACTGTACGACATAGTTGAGAATGTCATCCGCGGTGCCGGGCATGCCACGGTAGCTGTAGGTGATGGTGCCGATCTGCACGCCGTTAAAATTGGAGTTTGGTTTTTCGGATTGTCCGAATACCAAACGCGGCGTCAAAGCAAGAGCGGCTGCCGCGGCGGTTGTGCCGATAAAATGACGCCGGCTTAAACGTGTGAGTTGATTTTCCATTTTTTCTCCCTTGTGCTGATTTTCTCAGTTTTATCAAACACGAATTATTCTCATTTTACTTTAGCGCGTAACACCACAAGACGTCATGATCGCGGAAATAAAGTCTGCCATTGGCAATGACCGGATAAGGCCAGACTTTGGCCATTCGGTCGGTGCGTTCCGGCTGATCCGGCGGGGAAAAACGGCCGGCTTCGAGATAGCCATCCGGTGTCGCGGCAAAAAGCACCATGTCACCATTCTCGCCATGCATGTAGAGCATGCCGTCTGCATAACATAACGAGCCCGGAGCGATACTCGCATCTTCCCACAACACGTTGCCGGTTACAAACTCCATACACATGAGCATTTTATTATTGGTGCCGTACAGATAGTCGCCAACCAGCACCGAACCGCCAATCGCATTAGGCAATTTGTTGTCGGTATAAACAGTGTCAACTTTGGCCTTTGAGGCGGAACCGGAAATTTTCACCAGCGTACAGCCAGCGCGCGAACTCGTGTAAATCATATTATCCATAATAACAGGTGTGACGATAGGCACAGCATCTTTATTATAGCCGGTCTTCCAGAGCAGCTCCCCGGTCTCGGCATTGACGCCGATCACGCCCGCGCCCATAAATGTAACATACTGTTTGACGCCGTTTATCGTCGCCAAAACGGCCGAGGCATAGCCGGCATCGTTTTCGGATCCGGGAATTGGCGTTTTCCAGATGATCGCGCCCGATTTTTTATTCAGGGCAATCAGGGCGGCCTCGGAGCCGCCCGGGGTGCAAATAACCTTATCACCGTCAATCAATGGAGATTCCGCATACGCCCATCGACCCGGCTTGCCGCCAAATTCATTTTGCACGTTTTTCTGCCAGCGGATTTTTCCGGTTAATTTTTCCAGGCAGGTCAGGTCGCCGTCCGAACCGAGCGCATAAAGGACATCGCCGTCAATCGTCGGCGTCGAACGGGCGGCGGGAAAATTGGGTTGTTGATCCGGCAGTCCGACTTTGCCGATGCGAGTCGACCAGATTTCCTTCCCGTTTTGGGCGTCGAACGCCTTGACAAATTCGTCTTCCAAACCGACATTGCTCAGCAGATAGAGTCGATTTGCCTCAATCGCCGGTGTTGAATATCCTTTGCCAATATCGGTCACATGCCACAATAATGTGGGGCCGCCTTCCGGCCATTCTTTGAGCAGCTTGGTTTCCGCCGATGTGCCGTCGCGGTGCACTCCTCGCCATTGCGGCCAGTCTTCTGCCATCAGCCACCTCATGCCAAAAAGCACAGCCAGTATGAGCAGAACACGATTAATTTTCTTCATCGCTCTTCCCTTTACAATATGTTCATTTTTAAATTTGCCACAAATAGGTCCATTTCATCATAATAATCCGGTCCGTCACCCGGTCGAGTTGTGTGTCCTGATTTTCATTATAGACGAGGTAAATATGGCTGCGCGGGCGATAGGCCCAATCGATAATAAAATTGCCGGAAAACCGTTCATCCGCGGTGTTCCACTGGATATAGGCCTTGGCGTAAAAATCCGGCGTAAAGGAATAGGTCCATCGCGTGGACAGCACGTTTGATGTCAACCTTCCGTTTTTCAAATTTAAATGATTATAGGTATACGCCACATCAACATTCAAATGATTGGAAATTTTTGCCGAACCGGCAACTTGAGCGGCCCGATGAGTTCCGTCAAAGAGTTCACCCCATTCAAAATCGAGCTCTCCATTGATTGCCCGAGCTCGATACGCTTCAAGGCTGATGTGTTGCGACCAGGTTTCGTACGAACCGGCATCTATTTTAATATTGCGGATGTTGTCGTCATTCGGCACATATTCGTAGGAGCGGGTGACGCCAACGCGGATCTGATCACCTGTGCGAAAAGTGGCAGAACCCTGCAGCGGCACGTCGCGCGTCTGCAATACCTGATGATGATCCGTGACATACGACAGGCCGGATGACAGCGCCAGATTTTGCACAACATCATTATTGATCCATTTGGTAAATTCCACACTCATATCGGTATTGCGAATATTGGGTCGGCGGATAAAGCCCATCTTTGGATTAAATAACGAATCGATGTGGGTATAGCGCAGATTTACATCGATCCATTCTTTATTGAGAATAAAGCCAAAATCACCGGCCATATCGGTTTGCGATCTGTGATCGGCAAACGAACCGGCGGCCGAGGCATCAAAGCGGATGGCTGGCGTCATGTTCCACAATCCATCCACGCCCAAAGCGCGCGAATAATCGTCAGTTGCGCTCATCTGGTTCAACACCATCACACCGACGCTGGAATTTTCCGCGACATCGCGTTTTAATCGCACAGCCGTGTAATTGGTTGAATTTTGCACCGATCCATCTTGCAATCTGGTCTGCTCGCTCTGCATGCTGAGGGCGGCAATGCTGTACTTGCCCGCGCGGCCGGTTAATTTGACGCCGCCGAGCAGCGGAATTCGCTGCTGGTCCTCAATGCCGATGGTACGGGAATCGAACAGCACAAAATTGCGCTGCGTTCTGCCGCCGGGACCAAACTGGAATAATCCGGCATTCTGCAAAAAGAAACCGCGCTTTTCTTCCCGCTGAATATTAAAGCGCGTGACGTTAACGATTTCCTCATCCGCCTCGACCTGGGCAAAATCGGTTTTGTAGGTCACATCCAGCGCCAACTGCGTGGTGATATCGTATTTGAAATCAACGCCCCAGTGCGTTTCATTTTTTACATCCGCATTTTCACCGTAAATACGCGTTTGTCCACCGGCAGCGTACGGATTAACTTCAAAATTGAGGCTGTGCTGCGGTGGGCGAATGTTGCGCAGCAGGCCCCAGTGCTCGCCGCGAAACTTGGCCATATGCCCCAACTCGCGCGGCACGGGAATGAGATAGGTTTCTTCATTGCGATGCATCAGCTCGCGAGAAATGTTGATATTCCAGTCAACAACCTCGCCTTTTTTATATTTGATGGATTTGAACGGAATTGCAAACTCGGCCGCCCATCCTTGTTGGTTAATTTTGCCGCCCATGTAAACAACGGCTTCCCACTGTTTGTTGACGTGATTGCCCTGGTCGCTAATGATCGCATCGCCTTTGCTGCCCAAAGGATTCGTATCAAACGAATAGGAATTGCGGTTGTCCTGAAACGTATCGAGCAACAGCTCAATGACATCGCCGCTGCCGTAATTGCGGTCGCGCCGCATGGATGAGACGAAAATTTTATCCGGTTCCGAGTCGTAACATTGAATGCCGAAATAAAGCATTTTGGCATCCTGCAACACCATAATGCGCGTTTTCTCGCTTGACGGCGCCCGATCCAGCGGTTCCCGTTGAAAGAAATATTCTTCATACGGTTGCGCGTCATTCCAGGCGTCATCGTCGAGCACGCCGTCAATATTGATTTTTTTATCGGTCCAGGTGACGAAAATCTCGGGTTTTATATCGGAAAAAACAGTGTCCGACACCATGGCCGTTTGCGGCAATCCATGAATGGTAAGAAAAATAGAAAATAAAATGGTAATCCAGAGGGTTCGGTTCTTCATACAGGCTGATCCTCGTTGGTTGGCGGATGACTAGTTTTATGTGATGTGATGCAGGCAATGTGTTATACAAGATTCATAAATACAATAAAAGTTCCGCGATCTCACACTTTTTGTCGATGAGAAATTTCTCATCCAACGACGCTTTAGACACTATCCGGACATACGAGTGGATTCATCGTGCGAACTTTATTTATACTGAATATTCTCGGCAAAAATAGTGGCGATTTTGCCGCTGTAAATGCTGTCGACTTTTTTGCCATGAATATAAAAATTTTCCAGGAGAATATTTTCAATTTTATGACCATCATCGAAGCCCATCATCAGAGACGTGGGAAAGACAGCACCCTCCACCAGAATATTGTTGAAATGGACATTACGAATGTGGCCGCGCTGCTCGTCTTTGGAATAGCGGGAGTGGAGAATTTTGAAATCAATGAGATAGCCGTGAGAATCTTCAACGCGAATATCCTGATAACGCACATCCGTCACCACGGCGCGGTCGCCGTTGTGAATGGTAAATGTGCCTTCCGGGCCTTCCACGTGAATGAGATCGCAATGTTCAAAGGTGATATTTTTGATTGTATCCGCGCGCGTCTCAAAACCGATCTCCAGGCCGTTTCCCCAGACGCCGTTCCATAGCACGCAATTGCGTACCGTGATATCATCGACATTTTTGCCGCTGTCAAAATCGGTAAAATAATTGACGCCGGCTTTGATGGCGATACAGTCATCTTTGGTGCGGATGAAACAGTTCTCGACCAAAACGTGCTGTGAGCCGACAATATCGATGCCGTCGTCCCAATCATTCGCCGAGACAATCTTGAAATTTCGATAG
>CAYSNA010000218.1:0-8888 GCA_964432185.1 uncultured Cytophagia bacterium | reverse complement strand
ACGGACTTTTTCTAATAACCGGAATTTTAGGAATTCGTTTAAAAATCTTTCACAGCCGGCAGAATTTTCGTCATAATAAGATTGATGGTATTCCACCACTGTTCAGGCGCCGAGCGTCCGGCGACTGTCCAATTGCTCTGGGCCACCACCGTCAACTTTAAATCCGGCACATTGACAATAAATTGTCCGCCCCAGCCATTGGCGAAATAATAATCGTGACCATTCAAAGAGCCCGTCCACCAAAGATAACCATAGCCGGATCCGTACGGCACGGCATCATGGGTTGACAGATGCGTGCGCGTCGATTCGTTTACCCACGTTCTGGCGACGATGTGTCGGCCTTTGTATTCTCCATCGTTCAAAAAGAGCAAACCGATTTTCAGCAAATCGTGCGGTCCAAGCCGCAAGGTCGAACTGCCGTTATAGTATCCCTGCTTGTCGGTTGACCAGGCGCCGGGAGTTATGCCCAGCGGCGCGAACAACTTGTCAATGGCAAAGTCGCGCGTCGTTTGCACGGCACGGCTGGTTAAATAAACCGAGAGCACATGACTGGCTCCGGAGTTGTAGGTAAAAAACTCGCCCGGTTCATGGATGAACGGCAGCGACAGCACATAATCAACCTGATTGCCCGCCCGCGCCCATTTTGTGTAATCGGTCGCGTTGGCATCCAGTTCGCTCCACGGGAGACCACAGCTCATCGTCAAAAGATGTTTGATTGTTAAAACGTCATGCTGCGGGCCATACGCATCAGACAATCGGACCAGAACCGGGCCAATTTTGTCATCCACACTTTGCAAATATCCCTGCTCAAGCGCAATGCCGATGAGGATGGATGTGACGCTTTTGGTGATGGAATAAATGTTCAGATGCGTATCCGCCTGTTCCGTGTGAAAGAGCTGGTCCGCCACCACCACATTATTGCGCGCCACAATGAGCGCCGCAACACCGCCGTCTTGTCGCGCCGCATCAAAAGCTTGTTCGAGCTGGGCACCATCGATATTTTGTGATTTCGCATTCGGGTAAACCGGCGTGACCGGATTCTTTTTGGAGCAGGCGGCATTCAACAAAAGCAGGGCAAGACATAACACAAAAATTGTTGTTTTCATGGCATCACCCGTATGTATTACTGTAAATTGAATCAAACTGGAGATCGGCGAAGGGCAGGCCGTCACGTTTTTCCGCCGGGTAGCCGATACCGATGATCGATTCAACTTTGATATGAGCTGGGATATTCAACAGGTCCTGGACCCACTGCTCCGAGCTCTGGAGTTCCGCGTGGCGCAAACGGATTTGCACCCAGCAACTGCCCAGACCGAGCGATTGCGCCGTGAGTTGTAAAATAATCGAGGCGATCGAGCAGTCTTCAATCCAGACATCCGATCGGGTTGAATCGCCCAAGACAACAACGGCCAACGGCGCGCCTGTTAAAAAAGCTGAGCCGTGCTGTTTGGCCGCCGCCAGTTTTTCAATGATCGATTTGTCATCCACAAAAACAAAACGCCACGGATGCAAATTTCGCGATGTTGGCGAACGTAGCGCCGCTTCTTTCAGCAGTTCAATTTTGTCCGCTTCGACGGGGCGGTCGAGATACTTGCGGATGCTGCGGCGCCGGCGTAACAGATTTATCATTTTTGTGTCCACACGGCTTTTGTTTTATTCACCAGTCGTTCAGCACACCTCCGGATGCGCTGCACATTACACCCTATTTCATCAACATAATCTTTTTTACAAGACTGTGCGATCCCGCAGACAAGCGGACGAGATAGACGCCGCTCGGCAAATTCCCGCCATCAAACTGAAATGAGTGAGAACCGGCGGTCTTGAGCTCATTTTGCATCGAATAGACGCGCCGTCCCAACGAATCAAAAATATCAATATGAATGTATTGCGCAAACGGCAGCGAGTACGAAATCGTCGTGCGCGGATTAAATGGATTGGGATACGCAGCAAGTTTGTAATCCGTTGGCATCGATTGTTCTTCACGAACGGAATCCACGGTTTTTCCCGTAAGAAGGATGGCCGTGATCGACAACTTGGGCACAGAAATCGAGAGCGATCCGTTCGCAACAGCGACCGTTCCGCTTTTAAGCGCATTGTCGGAGGCCGATTTAAACGTTTCACCTGACGGCAGGTTGCTCAATTGTTGTGTGCTATAATCGCCATCAGCGATGTCAAAATTGGCCAGGCTTAGATTTACATCCTGGCTATTATTCGTATCACGGTTGACCAGAAAAATCGTCAATGAATCACCGGCCGCATTTGATGACGCGTAGGCGTTCACCACATCCGCCGGAAGAGTGGAGGATGCAACCTTGAATTCCCGTGTATTGTTGCTGAACAGATGCAGCACTTCCCACATGCCGGTTTTCCAGCTCCACGGCGTAAAAAGCTCCACGCCTTCATCAGCAAAAACACCCAGGGTTGAGGCGTACCAGACGGCGGTCACATTGGGATTATCGCCTTTAATACCGATTTCTGAAACGCCGAGACCAACGCCGTGATCCGGGCCGATGTATTTTTCCAGCCAATCGTTGCAGCGCTGAAAAATATATTCCTGCCGCAAACCATCGTTCCAGCCGCCGCCGATCCGTTTTACGCCATTGGCGCCGGGATAGGTAAATTTTTTATCAAACCAGACGCGATGCAGATTGACGATATCCGCGGCGTTACTCTCACCCGGATAAAAATGAATATCCAGAACATCGAGCAATCGTATGCCGCCGGCTTGCTGTTCTTCAGCAACACGCAGAATAAAATATTCGAGCCAGACATATCGTTTGCCATTATAAGTGACGACATCGTTTTTCCAGTTGTACCACTGCCATTCGTTTGCCGGCACCGGGCCCACCAGTTTGATCTCCGGAAAAATCGCGCGCGCTTTTTTCGCCACATCAAAATAGAGCTGCATGAACGCTTCGGCTTCGATTTGCTCTGGCATCACGTCATCATGGGTACCGTTCCAAATTTCGACTTCATTGTCCATATTCCAATAGTTAAACTGTTGCGGCTCCAACGCGAGCGTGTTGAACCAGTGATCGAGAATGCCGACGGTTTTTTCTGCCGGCCATTCTTCCAGATATTTATTTGGGTCACCATCGCCTTTATCCGGGCCGCCGCCACCGGCCCAGTTGTTATGAACGCCTTCCCACCATTGAGACTTGTTATAGCCCCAATCATTAAAATTGTTGTTTTTATTTGAGGCGGCCCAGCCGATGAGCTGAAACGACCACATGCCTTTTGCCTCCGGTTTATTGGTTTGCAGACTGGTCGCGGCGTAATCCCAATCGTGGTCGTACACATTGTTGTACCAATCCGGATGGCTTGTGAGCTTTTTTTGCCAATTGTATTTTGTTGAATTGTTGCCGCCACTCTCTCGAAACAGTGTGATGCCTGCATCGCGATACTTTTGCCAATTTTCCTGGGAGGTCGGATTGCTTTTGCTGTCAGATAGCGAATTGTTTCGTCCAAAAATGTACGGCGAGATGGCTTGCCGGCCGGCCGCCGCGTTGATGGTAATATCGTTTGCCCACACGGCCATCGAGAGGATGAGAGTCAGTAACACAATTTTCACGATCATGTCCTTTTGTTGAATGAGAATCGATTCGGCTTATTTTGAAGCATCTTATGGTAAGAAAAGTTGCGGTGAAATTCAAGAAAAGTCTGATTGGAGGTAAGCGGATAAAACAGGCGGCGCCAAAGTCATCATCGGCGCCACCTCTTGGCTGGATGAAAATTCTTAATTGACCATCCCGACCGTGGATGTGGTTGTCTGAGTGATTGGGATCGAAAACTCGACACTGCCGCTCACATCGATGTTGCCTTCCATTTCGGAGGTCGACTCGGATTTGACGAACATACCTTTTTTATAGGCGAAATACCAGGTGCCGGTGGCCTCGGCTGTGCCGATAAAATCGAGATCATTGCCGTCTTGAACGCCGGTGCCGGTAATGTCGCTGTGTACCGCCGTGGAAATTTTAAGACATTCCAAACCATCGACATTCTCCATGCCTTGCAGCGTGTGCGTATTTTTCGATTTAACTGTCACATCCAGATTGCCCGCGGGACCGGAAAATTCTTCTTCCGCAACCCAGGACTCACCGATTTTCATCGGACGATCCGGCAGATCCGGCAACAGACTGCGATAATAATTCAACACATCCTGCACACCGCCGCTTTGCGGCCCCATATCAATTTTCAAGTCCTCAATGCCGATATACTCCAGTTCACGTCCCAGCGGCGAAAAAATCAGCTCGAAATTTTTGCCGAGGACCGGCGAGGTGTCAATGCTGTTATTGCCCTGCGGCGACTGGCTGTCCAGCACGAGTTCATTGATGGTCACCGTGGTGTTGACGTTTTCATTGCCGCTTTCCTTTGCCGCCAGAGTAAAACTATTGACAAAATTGGTCGTTGAGCCGTAATCACTGCCCATGATCTTTAGCGAGGTTTTTTCCGTTCCGTTGGAGGAATAGCTCACGCTCTCGCCAGGCATCATGCGATACGTCAGGACGAAACCATTCTTTTCATTGCCCCACAAGGCTTTTTGTGATGAACACCCGAGCAGCACAACAGCCACAACCAGCAAACCGCACAGAACACATAAACGCGCTTTTCTTTTAAACATGACTCTCTCCCGTAATTTAAAATTTGTTTTAGGTTTAACGTGCTTACGACAAAGTGATGGAACAAGTTGCACAAGAATTTAATATCGAGGCAGCGACTCGATGAAGTCATTGTATTGTTGCGCCAGAGACGCCACAGTCTCCGGCTTTTGGTCCGCCAGATTATCGAGTTCCGTGGGATCGTTCCGCATATTGTAGAGCTCCCACATCTCGCCGTTCACTTTGACGATTTTCCAATCGCCGCGACGATACATGCGAAACCGCTCCATGCCGGACATAAAGAACTCCGGCTCTTGTCGATCCTGTCCCTTAAAAATCGGCATTAAAGAGTGGCCGTGCAATGGCAACGTTGGCCGGTCGTGATACGTCTCCGGATAATTGATGCCGGCTAATTCAAGAAAAGTCGGATAAAGATCAACGACATGCCCGACTTGATTGGTGATCTGATTCGGTTTGATCGTTTTTGGCCAGTGCGCGATAAAATGCGTGTTGCAGCCGCCTTCGTGGCCGTATTGTTTGTAAAATCGATACGGCGTGTTGCCCACATTCGCCCATGCCGGGCGCAAACAGCGGTACGATTCAGCCGGACCGGGCGCAATATTAAAATCGACATTGCTGTCGTACGGACAGGAGCCATTATCCGTCAGGAAAAGAATCAGCGTATTGTCGAGCGTATTTTTTTGGTCGAGAAACTCAACGATACGGCCGATATTCTGATCCATGCGATCAATCATAGCGGCGAACACGGCCATTTCCAGATCGTAGTCGTCTTTTTCCTTGTCCGTTAACAACTCCCACGGACGATAAAGCGGGAACTTTTGACGCTCTTCTTCAAAGCCCTGCGGATGACCGCGAAACTTGTTTATATTATCTTCCGGCGGACTCAACGTGGTGTTTTGCGGAATGATACCGATTTCTTTCTGGCGTTCAAATCGTTCCTGTCGGATCACATCCCAGCCCTTGCGATAGGCGCCCCGATATTTGGCAATATCCTCCGGGTGCGCCTGCAGCGGATAATGCGCCGAGTGGTATGGCAAATAAAGGAAAAACGGTTTGTCTTTTTCCAGCGCCTCATTCAGCCAGGTTAGTGCATTGTCCGTGAACATGTCGGTTTTGTAAAATGGTTTTTCACGGGCGAAGGATTCGATCTCTTTGGTCGACAGCTCCCTGCCATTTAATTTAAAGGGCCGTTCAAAGTGGCCGTGCGGCGGCGTGAAATATTCGGTCGTCGCCCAAAACGTTAAAGATTTTTGAAACGTCTTTTCCGTGCGGCAGTGCGCGGGTACCCAGTCGTCAAAATGTTCCTTGCCGCTCTGCAGCGTGGTGTAGCCGGCGGCATTCAAAAGCGACACAAAGGATACGGCCCGCTCATCGCCCTTGTACAATCCGGTGAGTAAGCTGGAGCGCGTGGGATTACATTTGGCCATGTTGTAAAACTGGCGAAAGCGAATGCCGTTGGCCGCCAGCTTGTCGAGATTGGGCGTGTGAATTTCCGCGCCGTAGCAGCCAATATCGGAAAAGCCGATGTCATCCGCCATAATAAGGACAATATTGGGGCGAGATGTTTTTCTCTGACAATTCAAAAACGGTAGCGAACACATAGCGGTTGTCGCGCTGACTGCTTTAAGAAATTGTCGACGGGTTGTTTGTTGCATCGAAAGCTCCGAATAAAATTTTGGCGATCAACGGCCGGCGTTTTTTTTAAATGTTTCGAGTTCGCTGACGATTTCCGCTACGCGGTGCTCATCGGAGTGGGCGCTCGTAAAAAAAACATGATATACTTTGATTGCCGTGAGCGCCAAGTGCGTCGGATTGCTGGACTGCACGTTGTCCGGGAACAGGGTCGCCTTGTCCCTCAAAAAAGTGATGGCCTCTTTGACGGCTTTTTGTTCGGCAAAATCGCGCAACGATGGATAGGTGAAGGCCCATCGTTTTGCCTGTTGATTGATGAGGATTTTATCCTCGTCACCCGCGTCCATTTCAACAGCGGCGAAGAGGCGACAATCATACGTGCGGCAGGTATGCGGACGAACCTCATAGATGGAGCATCTATTATCGATCAGCATGGGGCAGTGGCCCTTTTCATCAAAACCGAGGATCTTGTGGCCTTTGGGCAAGCCCGGCGCCGGAAACAACAGCTCTTTGTGAATCCGTGCGAGCGTCTCTCTTTCATCCGCTCGAATATCGACAAAATAAGATGAGGTGCAGCACGCCGTACACGCACCGCACGCCACATCAACATCCATTGGTTTGAGCTGCGCCTCGCGGGTGTGTCGCAGCCATGCTGAAAAATTACCAGCCGGAAGTTTTGTGTTTTCATTCATGGAATCAATCAACGAAAAGCAAATTCAAGGGTGTATTGATGTTAAATAAACTTACACGGAGATACACTGAGGTCCAGGAAGTATCACGGAGGGGCTCTCTCCGTGCGGCTCCGTGCTTCTCGGCGAATCTCTGTGTAAGGTTTTCTCTCGAACAAATTTAATCATTGGAATCCAGCCTATGCATACCACGCACGCGTCCGTTTTGGCAGATTCCCAAGAATATCCAGCGTAATGTTCACATCATCAACAATCTGCCAGTCAAACATACCGACGCATATAAAATCGGCGCCGCTTTCAAACGCAAAGCGGAAGCCATCTTCCGGATGAATGGCGCCGCCGGCCAGCACTTTGAAGCCGATGACCGGAATCTCTTTACTTTGAACATACGCAACGGATTGATCCGGGAACAGGCAAAAAATATTATCATGGAATTTATTATGATCATTCGATCGTTCGCCATCCACTTCAAACGCCACGCGGTTTTCGCGCGGGTGCGCGGACCAGTAATTATCGTGGTGCAGCGTCTTCATATAAAAATCGGGGACGATACCGGCGTTATCGCTGGCCACCAACGCTTGAATGGAGTGGGCGCCCATACCGGCCACATAGCCCTGGCTGCGCATATAGTCCATGGCCTCGACCAGCACATCAACCTCGCCATCGCGCACACGGAAATCACAGCAATTGCCCTGAATTTGTAGAATGTCGGCGCCGTTATCGATGGCATAATCAATCGCCACGCGCGGCTCCTCTTTTGTGGGATGCACCTGGCAGATGATTTGTAATTTGCTGCCATACAGTCGACGATATTTATTTAGCATCGGCAATTGCACCCCTGTGCCGTTGATCGTGTTGATGCCTGCTTTTTCAGCAAGCTGCAGCGTTTCAAAAACCTTTTTCTCCGTATTGTATGCCTTAAATAGCGAAGAGACATAAATCAGATCGCGCGAATGCGACCAGCCGCCAATGAGATTGCCGCCCATGATGAGACGGCTGATGTTAAAATCCTTAATTTTCCCCATCGGCAGTTCACCTTTGAGGTCTTTTAATTTCGTATCGCTCAGTTTGATGGTCGCGCCGGTCACGGCATTGACTTTTTCCCACTGGGCTCTTTTGATAGTGGAATAGATGAACGCGCCAAGCACCGGCACCGTTGCCAGCGCTTTCAGCAACTCGCGGCGCGGCACCGACGGCGGCGTCTCTTTTGATCGCGCTGTTGGAACCGGTTGCATGCCGGAACTGGACTTGGCCAATCGACGCGCAAAAAGGAGCCGGTCAAATCCCCAAAAATGGCCGGTTGGAAAAATTGCCAGCACCAGCAACGCCGCCATTTCAACCAGGTTTTTATTGACGATATTATAAGCGCCCTCGGCCGGCAGGCCAAAATCAACGCCGATGAACGGCGGATTGGCCACATAGTACAACGCCAAAAGCAGTATGCCGAGAATACTCGATAATCGCGTGAACAGCCCGAGCATCAGACACAAGCCGATAAAAATGAGACCGACAATATTCATCACATCCACTACTTTCAGCAGCGATGCGTTGGCCGCCATGGCGTGAAAGATATCCGCAAAAATCCAGCGCGAATTTTCCAGATAACCGGCCGATGTCCAGTTCGGCATTAAAATTTTAGACACCCCTTCAAAGAGAAAATGCCAGCCAATAAGCAGTCGCAAAACAACAAGCACAAGCACTTGCGGCCACGATGTATGGCGTGCGAGGGGTGGTTTTTGACGTTTCATATGTGCGGTCCTTTCGGGCAAGAACGACATTGATGTGTAAAATCGAGAAGAATCGTGCAAAGATAGCGGAAAGCGGAAAGAATTGCAATGATTTATTTATCAAGTCAATGTCAACCATGCAAAAATTAAATTTATTGTTTATATTGATGATGATCTCGTAAAAAGTATCACATAGTCATTGCGAGCGGAGCGAAGCAATC
>CAYSNA010000217.1:0-8900 GCA_964432185.1 uncultured Cytophagia bacterium | reverse complement strand
AAAGGCTATGGTCTCTTTTCAACCCGGTTGAAGAGTTTGTTATTGCGCCGCCGATCGCTTGTTGTTGGCGATCGGGACGCGAGTGAAAAGATCATTAAAAAAATGCGCACCGATGTCGATGGAACCTATTTGATCGAAGGCGTGGTGCTGCTGTCTGCGGATGAGACCGAAGAAAAAATTGGCGACGTCCCTGTGCTGGGAAATATTGATTTTTTGCCGGACATCATAAAACGTGAGCGCGTGCAGGAGGTGATCTTTTCCACGGATCGGCTGCCGTACGATAAAATGCTCAACACCGTGGCAAATTCGCTCGGTTCGCAAATCAGCTTTAAAATGGTGCCGAGTGATCTGGATGTCGTCATCGGCAAAGCGACGATTGATTATTTAGATGATATTCCGTTTGTGGATTTGGACTACCGGCTGCACCGGCCGTTTTTCCAATCGATAAAACGATTTTTTGATGTGAGCCTGGCGCTGATGTTGATGCTGCTGACGGCGCCGTTTTATGTGCGTATGCGTTTGAAGAAAAAACCTGAACTGCAAAACATCACGATTCAACTGTCGTCGAAACGAAACGTTGAGGCGAAAATTTTTGCGCGCGGGAAATTAAAGACCTGGTGGTTTCTACCGATTTTGCCCGAGATACTCAAAGGGCATTTGAGTTTTGTCGGTCGCGATGTTTTTGATGTCCTGGAAAAAGATGATATCGGCTTTTCGCTACAGCCCGGTTTGACCGGTCTCGAGTTGGCGAGTCGGCAGGAAGATTTGAACCGCGACGAACGGAAGCGATATCAGCTTTATTATTTAAAAAATTATTCGCCAATGTTGGATATTGAGATTATATTAAAAACAATTTTAAAGCAAAGAATCTAAGATGGAAAATAATCAAAAACATATTCTTGATTTTGAAAAGCCGATTGTCGAGATTGAACGACGCATTGCCGAACTGCGCGAGTTATCGATAAATGAGGATCTCGAAATTCATAAAGAAATTGAGCGCCTCGAAGCGAAATCGCAAAAACTGCGCAAAGACGTTTACTCGAAATTGTCGCGCTGGCAGCGCGTTCTGTTGTCGCGCCACCCACAGCGGCCGTATACGCTGGATTTTGTCGAGCGCATAATTACCGATTTCACCGAGCTGCATGGTGATCGTAATTATCGCGATGATCCCGCTATTGTGGCCGGCATCGGCAAGCTGGACAACCGGCCTGTGGCCATCATTGGCCATCAAAAAGGGCGGGACATGAAAGAGAAAATCCGCCGTAATTTTGGTTATCCGCACCCGGAGGGGTATCGCAAGGCGTTGCGCATAATGAAGCTGGCGGAAAAGTTCGGCCGTCCGGTCATTTGCCTTGTGGATACACCCGGCGCCTACCCCGGCATCGGTTCCGAAGAGCGCGGCCAGGCTGAAGCGATTGCGCGAAATTTGTTCGAGATGTCGCATTTGCGCGTGCCGATTGTCGTGATTATTATCGGCGAAGGCGGCAGCGGCGGCGCCCTCGGCATTGGCGTGGGCGACACGGTGATGATGATGGAAAATACCTGGTACTCGGTGATCTCTCCCGAAGGCTGTGCCTCAATTTTGTTCCATGATGCCTCCAAAGCCGAGTATGCTGCCGAGTCCATGAAAGTCATTCCCGCCGATCTTATGGAAATGGGCCTGGTCGATCGCGTTCTCGAAGAGCCCATCGGTGGTGCGCACGCCAATTATGACAAGGCGGCCGCGATGCTCAAACAAGCCATCAATACCGAGCTGGATCGGCTGCTTGAAATTCCACGCGAAAAACTTGTCAGCCAGCGGATCGAAAAATTCGGCGCTATGGGCGTGTGGAAAGAAAATTAACGACCTTGAACCTGGAGATTTTTTTATGGTAAGTCAGGATTTGCTTGATATTCTCGCCTGTCCTTCCTGTAAAGGCGATTTGCACTATGACGAACAGCACGATACGTTAACCTGCACAAAAGAGCACTGCCAATATTGCGGCATGCCGTCAAAAGGGGGCGTCTGTCAAAACAAAGAATGCGGCAAAACCTCGGAAATACCGGTTGGCTTGCGCTACCGCGTTGAAGATGATATTCCGATTATGCTGATTGACGAAGCCGAGAAACTGCCGCTCTCTTCTTGAGATAATCAAGAAAGAACTTGCTTTGTTTTGTTTTTTACAATAAATTTCTGCTTCAAAAAATAATCTTGATTCACAGATCGGGATTGCGCCACAATGATGAGCACAAAAGTCCTTTTGCTGAATCAAAATTATGAGCCGATGACAATTGTCAGTGCGAAAAAAGCCATAATCTTGGTTTATCTACAAAAGGTGGAAATCATCGAAAAACGCGATCAATTCATTCGATCGCAATATGTGGCTTTACCGTTGCCGAGTGTCATCCGATTAACTTGTTACGTCCGCATCCCTCGAAAGCGTGTAGAGCTCAACAGGGCAAATGTGCTCAGGCGAGATAATCATCAGTGCCAATACTGCGGCATACGCAAGGGTCCGTTAACGTTGGATCACGTCGTTCCCAAAATGCGGGGCGGCATCGATAGTTGGGAAAATTTGGTCGCTGCCTGCGTAAAATGCAATAATAAAAAAGGCAGCCGCACTCCGGATGAAGCGGGTATGCCGTTGCGGAAAAAACCAAAACGCCCCAATTTTTTGTTCTTTATGCAATATTTTATCGGCATGAGCGAGGAGTCCTGGAAACCTTACCTGTACCTGAACTAATGCCTTTGAATTCACATGAATATACCGGCCGCTCACAGCGGCCTTTATTTTGTTTGGCCGTTAAATTTCGCCTTTTGTGACGAGTTGAAATGCCCTATAAAGTCAAACTCGAAGCGTTCGAAGGTCCTTTGGACCTCCTGCTCTTCCTGATCAAAAAAAGTGAAGTCGATATTTATGATATTCCGGTCGCTGAAATTACCCAGCAATACCTGGAGTACATCGAGATCATTCAACTCTTGGATATTGAAGCGGCGAGTGACTTTATTTTGATGGCAGCGACGTTAATGCGCATCAAAGCGCAAATGCTGCTGCCCAAACCGGAGGTGGAGGAAATTGAGGAGATCGACGATCCGCGCCAGGAACTCGTCTACCGCCTTTTGGAATACAAGCGTTTTAAAGACGTGGCCTTCGATCTGGCGGAAAAAGAAAAATCGGAAAAACTGACCTTCCCGCGCGGCGCCTATAAATTTGAGCACAAAGTAGCTGAAGCCGATCTGGAAATTTCCGATGTGACGCTGTTTGACCTGGTCGCCGCGTTCCGCAAGGTTGTTGGGACCAAGCCGGAAATTCCGGTGCACCGAATTCAGGAAATTAATGTCTCGCTCGAAGAACAGATTCGCCTGGTGCTGGATCGTGTGCGTGACAAGAAAAAGATTGAATTCAGCGAGCTGTTCAACAAAGACGATGACAAGCTGGTGCTCATCGTTACTTTTATTGCGATTCTCGAACTTGTCAAACAAAATCATGTGCAGGCCATACAGTCCGAGAATTTTGGAACCATTATGATTGAATACCTGAATGGATAAAGAACAATTAAAACGAGTGCTTGAGGCGCTCATCTTTGCTTCCGATTCGCCACTTTCCGTAAAGCAGATGCTGACAATTTTGCCGGATATAGACCAAACGGATATTGAATTGGCCTTGACCGAGCTGGCAAATGAATTGTCCGACCGGGCCATCTATTTAAAAAAATCCGGTGGCGGTTATGTCTTCGGCACGCGACCGGAATATGCCGAGTGGATCGGGCAGATGTTTCAGGAAAAACATAATTCGCGCCTGTCGCGCGCGGCTCTGGAAACGCTGGCGATCATTGCCTTTAAGCAGCCCATCAGCCGCGTTGAAGTGTCGGCCATTCGCGGCGTCAACTCTGACGGTGTGATGAAAAAATTGCTCGACTTTCGTCTCATCACAATTTCCGGGCGCGATAGCGGTCCGGGCCGTCCGCTCCTTTTTAAAACCACGCCCGAATTCCTGAACTATTTCGGCATCAATGATATCAGCGAATTGCCGCGTCCCAAAGAAGTGGAAGAGCTGTTGGCTGACGGCGAGGGCGGGGAAATCCTGCAAAGTATTCCGGATGAGCTGCTGATTGTTGACGGCCCGGGCACGATTTCTGACGACGAAGAGAGTGAAAATACAGAAAACGCCGACGAGCTGAAATCGCATGAAGCCGAGGCGGAAGGCGATGAGACGTCCATCGACGAAGAAACAAATACCAGTGATAGTGACGATCAGCCCGCGGAAGATTTCGAACACGAAAGCGCATCTGACGAGTTTGATGATGCCGCTCCTACCGATTACGAGGACGAAAAAACATCATGATGCGAATCAATCGATTTTTGGCGAGTTGCGGTCTGGCGTCGCGTCGGGGCGCGGAAAAACTGATTGCCGAAGGGCGCGTCACGGTCAATGGCAAGCGCGTACGAGAGCTTGGCTTTACCGTGGATGAGAGCAAAGATAAAGTTCGAGTGGATGGGCGGGAGGTGCAGCCGCAAACAAAAAGGGTCTATGTGTTATTCAACAAACCCAAAGGACTTATCACCACGGCCAAAGACGAACATGGACGCAAAAGTGTTTTGGATGTCGTCAAAATCAAAGAACGTGTTTTCCCGGTCGGCCGCCTGGACCGAAATTCCGAGGGTCTGTTATTGTTGACGAATGATGGCGATTTGGCGCATCGACTGTTGCACCCCAGTTATAATGTGACCAAAACTTATCGCGTCAAACTCGATCAACCGTTTAAGGAAGACGATTTTGAAACTCTGGAAGGCGGCATTGAGCTTGATGACGGAATGTCATCGCCGTGTCGTGCATATTATTATCGCGAAGAGCCGTTTTACATTGAACTGGTGATCCACGAAGGCCGCAAGCATATTGTGCGTCGAATGTTCGCTGCTCTCGGGTATGAGGTGAAAGGGTTAAAGCGCACCAAGTTTGGTCCGCTGACTTTGAAAAATATCAGCCGTGGCCAATGGCGCATGTTGTCGCCATCCGAATTGTATCATCTGAGAAAATCGGTTGGTTTGATGAGAAAGACGGACAAGCGAACGAGAGATTGATTCGTGACAGAGCACAGGAAAATCACCATTGCCATTGACGGGCCGGCCGGTTCGGGCAAAAGTTCAACGGCTCAAAAAGTCGCCCAGGAGCTCGGTTATCTGTTTCTCGATTCCGGCGCGATGTACCGCGCCGTCACCCTGCATGTGCTGCAGGATATTGCGGATCCGCATGACGCTGAAGCAAGCCGGCGCGCGGCCGAACGCTCGGACATCGAGTTCGTGCGTGATGGCAACATCCAGCGCGTTTATTTGAACGGGGTGGAAGTCACCGAGGTCATCCGCAAGCCATTGGTCACCAACAATATTGCGCCTGTTGCCGCCAATCCGGCTGTGCGTGATATTCTCGTGCAAAAACAACGCGCCATCGGGGCAAACGGCGGTATTGTCGCCGAAGGGCGGGACATCGGCACGGTCGTTTTTAAAGACGCCGAGTTGAAAATTTTTATGAGCGCCTCCATTGAAGAGCGCGCCAAGCGACGACAGAAAGAAATGATGCAAAAGGGGCTGCGGGTCGATCTCGATAAATTAAAACAGGAAATCCGCCTGCGCGACAAAAGCGATTCCACGCGCGAGCATGGCGCGTTGAAAAAAGCGCCGGATGCGCTTGTCATCGATACCTCCAACATGAGTTTTGACCAACAGGTGGCGTTTATCGTGGCCAAGGCCAGAGAACGCGGGGCGTGATCCGGCATGATGGTGACCATCGATCCGAATGCCGGGCCCTGTCAGGGCGTCCAACGGGCTCTCAGACTCGTTGAACACGAGTTGGAACACGATTCGGTCATTGCGCTTGGGCCCATCATTCATAACCAGGCGGAGGTCGATCGCCTTGAGCACAAAGGACTTGTGACCGTAGATCAAAAGATTGTCGAGGACGGTGATATCCAGTCCATTAAAAACAAGAGCGTATTCATCCGATCGCATGGCATTTCGAAAAAAGTGCGCCAACAACTCATTGATGCCCATGCCGACATCTGCGACGGCACCTGTCCAACGGTGTTGAGCATTCAGCGTCGAATCGAACAGTTTTATCAAAACGGTTATCACATTTTCATCATTGGCAAGGCAAATCATCCCGAGGTCCTGGGGCTGAACGGCGCTTGTGACGGTCAGGCGGTCATCATTCAATCCGAAGCCGATCTGATCAATTTAACCATTCCGGAAAAATCCTATCTCGTCTCGCAGACAACGGTGAATCACGATTATTTTCTTGATTTAAAAGAAAAAATGTTGCAAATTCAGCCCTCTCTAACGATTAGGGATACTGTATGCCGATCGGTAACCAATCGGCATGAAAATACCAGAAATTTCGCCGCCGGCGTTGATGTTGTGCTTCTCGTTGGCGGCAAAAACAGTTCGAACACCCGCGTGTTGTTCGACATTGCTAAACAAAGCAATCCACGAACGTTTTGGATCGAGCGCAGCGACGATATTTTTACCGACTGGTTTGAGAAGGACTCAACCGTCGGAATCACCGGCAGCGCTTCTACGCCACTGTGGCAGTTGCAAAAAATTCAGGACTTTGTGGAACGCATAACTTTTTAACTAAACCTTATTTTGTTGTCATGATCAGCAAAATAAAGGAGGACTTTTTAACTCATGACTGAACCTATTAACCCCAAACCACTTGATGAAGAAGCAAACGCTGCGGATCAATCCGTTGAAAACGAAGCTGTAAACGAGCAACCGCAGGTTGAATCCGCTCAAGCGGAAGCCGTCTCAAGTGAAACTGACACAGCCACAGCAGCCGATCCTGAAGTGGTGCCGCATGTCGAGCCCAAAAAAGAGATCGATATTGTTGAGGGCAAAACCTATTCAAGTGTCGAAGAGCTCGACCAGATGGAACAAGAATACACGGAAGATGAATTCGAAGCGATGTCACGATTCTATGAGGACACGCTTGTTGATTTTAAATCCGGTCAGGTCGTTGTTGGTAAAATTCTCGCCATTGGCGACAAAGAAGTCTCTATCGACATTGGTTTTAAATCTGAAGGTACAATTCCGGTTGAGGAATTTGATCATATCCAGGACGTCAAAGTCGGCGATAATGTCGAAGTCTTGATTGATGAAATTGAAGACTCGGATGGTTTCCTCGTTCTCTCGAAGAAAAAAGCCGATTTTATGAGAACCTGGGACAAAGTCATTGAATCGTATGAAAATGGTGAAATTCTTACAGGTCAATGTACGCGCCGCATCAAGGGCGGTATTGTTGTTGACCTTGGCGGTGTTGATGCGTTCCTTCCCGGTTCGCAAATTGATGTTCGCCCGATCCGTGACTTTGACGCTTTGATCGGCGAAGACATGGAATTCAAGATCGTCAAAGTAAACCATCTGCGCAAAAATATTGTCGTGTCTCACCGTGTCCTCGTTGAAGAAGAAATGAAAGGACAGCGCGAGAAGATTTTGGCCCATCTCGAACGCGGCCAGGTCCTCGAAGGCATCGTCAAAAATATTACCGACTTTGGTGTGTTTATCGACCTCGGCGGTGTTGATGGTCTGTTGCACATCAACGATCTGTCTTGGGGCCGCGTCTCGCATCCGTCCGAAGTTGTGGCGCTTGATGAAAAAATCAACGTCGTGGTTTTGGATTATAATGATGAAAAGAATCGCATCTCCCTTGGCTTGAAACAACTGCAGCCGCATCCGTGGGAAGATGTCGAAGCCAAATATCCGGTCGAATCCACGATTCGCGGTAAAGTCGTCAGTCTGTCCGATTACGGCGCCTTTGTCGAATTGGAAAAAGGCGTTGAAGGCTTGATCCACATTTCCGAAATGTCCTGGACTCAGCACATCAAACATCCGTCCAAGATTTTGGCGGTTGGCGAAATGGTTGAAGCCAAAGTTCTCAATATCCAAAAAGATGAACGCAAAATCTCTCTTGGTCTCAAACAACTCGAGCCCGATCCGTGGAACACCCTGGCTGAACGCTACCCGGTCGCTTCGCGTCACACCGGCGTTGTTCGCAACCTCACCAACTTTGGCGCATTTGTCGAGTTGGAAGAAGGCATCGACGGACTCATCCACATTTCTGATCTCTCCTGGACGAAGAAAATTCGCCACCCCGGAGAGGTTGTGAAAAAAGGTGACGAGATCGATGTTGTGGTTCTGAATGTTGATCGTGACAATCGTCGTATTTCACTCGGTTACAAACAAACTCAGGCCAATCCCTGGGATACATTTGAAGAACGCTACAGCCACGGCACTCAGGTTGAGGGCAAGGTTGTGCGTTTGATCGAAAAAGGCCTGTTGGCGGAATTGCCGGACGGCGTCGACGGTTTTGTGCCCATGTCTCAGTTGGCTAAAGAGAACATGACCAAACCGGCTGATCATTATCAGATTGATGATGTGTTGACGCTCACGGTGATCGAGTTCAACAAGGAAAATAAAAAGATCGTCCTTTCCGAGAAAAAGGTTGCGGATATCGAAGCCGAAAAGGAACGAATCCGCGCCGAAATCGAAGAATCCGAAGAGGAAATTTCTCTCGGTTCATCGTCGGATGCAAAACCCAAAGCTGAAGCGCCAAAGAAAGAGGCCAAAGCCGCCGCTAAGGCAGCAGCCGAATCCGTTGAAGCTGAACCGGAGGGTGACGAACCTGAAGCGAACACTGACGCTGAAGAAGAAGAAAAGTAATAATTTTTACTTTTTGTATAAATCAAGTCGGATCGATTTTTCGATCCGGCTTTTTTTATTATATACCTTGCCGTACAGTGTCGATGCGATTATGTTGTGCCGACAAGGACATGGTTCATAAACTGTTCCAAATTTATCCTGCTACCAAACATCGTATCTACCCTGTGAAGCACATATTGATTTTTACAAAAGCCCTCTTAAACAAAAT
>CAYSNA010000216.1:3749-8934 GCA_964432185.1 uncultured Cytophagia bacterium | reverse complement strand
TCCATAAAATAGTGTGGGACGGCCGGGATTTACAGGGAAAAGTCCTTGCATCCGGATTGTATTTCTGTAAATTAACTTCATCCAAAGAATTGGTTTTTACTAAAATGATTTTAGCTCGATAAGTCAATACCGGCAGCGGTCTTGTTGCCGCTGCCGGCCCGATTTTCGGATTTCATATCGAGTATTCAAATTGGTTTGATATCTGATTTTTCGGGTCAATACCAAATCATACTCATCATTATTCCAAACAAGACTCATCTTATCTTTATCCTCTCCTGATTTAAATGTCCTTTTCATTATCAAATTCTTATCTTATTCACCATGATTAGTGGTATTTAAAAGATTATCTGTCCACTCTTCGCCTTTTTTAAATAGTTTCAGAAATGAAATGTTTCCACACAAAAACGTAAGCCTTTTCAAAAAAATCTATTTGGAATGTCATAGGACAAGTGTCGAATAATTAGCCGCTTAAAGAGGTGGGAAAAATTACAAAAAGTTGGCCTGACAGTTGCTTGTCTAAAAGCTACGGGGGCCGATTGAAGTGATCGCATCAGGTTAGAGTGGGCTGCGGTAGGAGTGGTGATAACAAATGAGGCCGATAGGGTGTGGATATTCAAGAAAGAGGAGAACAGTTCTTGTTCTTTTGATGTTGATTGTGTGAGATATTCAATGAGTGCCAGTCATAATCCGAAAATAATCGCTGTTGCCGGGGGCAAAGGCGGCGCCGGAAAAACAGCTTTTGCCTGCATGTTGGGCGCCTGTTTGGCCGGTTTTGACCGGAGAACGGTACTTATTGATCTTGATTTTGCCGGAGCCAATGTGGGGACCTATTTGAATATCCCTGAATCCGGGAAAACCTTGAATTCGTTTTTTGTGGGGAGATCAGCACATCTCACAGATATCATGTGGCGCACATCGTTTGATAATCTTGATGCGATTACACTTCGATCGGATAACGTTCGGACTCCGTCATGCAAACCCTGGCAGAAACGTCGGCTTTTTCATGATCTGTCCCAACTTAAAGCGGATTATATCATCCTCGATCTCGGCGCGGCGTCATCGCACGTCGGCCTCGACGCGTTCATGATGGCAGACCACGGCATTCTGCTGTCGACCAATGACATGTTTTCCATCATCAATACCTATTCCTTCATCCGCTCGGCCTTGCTCCGCAGCATCAAACGACGTTTTTATGATACGCCGCACGTGCTGCGCATGCTGGATGAATGTGGACTGCTGGTGGACGGCAAATGTATCAAGCCGCTGCACAACGTCATTCATCAATTTGACGCCAACACGCAGACGAAATTCAAAAGACTCGAATCGTTGTGGCATAATTTCCATCCCAAAGTTGTGCTCAATTTTGCTGATGAAAACGAAAAACTGGATGACTTTTTTCTACTCGGCCCGGTCGCCAAGGATTTGCTCAACGTTGATCTGGATTACTGGGGACATATTCGTTTTGATGATCAGGTGCGCAATGCCGTTCATCAGAAAAAACCGCACCAGTTGCTCTCTCTTCAGGGCAAAGCTTCCGAAGATGTCGTACGACTTGTAGTGCGAAATATCATCAGCGCAGAGTTTGCCTCAACGCCAAAAAAGTCGTACTGGTTTCATAAAGATGCCAATGTGTATACCATGTTCGATGAAGAAGACTCGAAAACCTGCACGCCAAAATGTTTGCTGTGGAATAGCTGTCCAACGCGAACGCAAGACGGCCTTTGCGCCAAAATGAACCTGGAACTATTGAAACGAACAGGCTAATATTTTTAATAAATTTCTGACTCTCAACATCTACCTCCACTGTTAAACCCCGGTGATTTTTGCAGCTCTGCCAGGCAGCGTGCTCACCGGGGTTTTTCATATTCCCCGATACTCCATGTTCTGTTTGATGAACCCGGCCAGAACAAACCAGGAACCACAAAGGATGATGGGCACGGATCTGACCGGATGTAACGTATTTACAGAGTTGCTTCATTTTTGTGTTGCCACAAACCACTGATATTCAATCTGTTTTATCAGTTGTCTCCATACAAATCGTTATCCTATGCTTTTTCTGGAAAACGTGACCGAACCTGGTTAAAAATCATCTAAAGTTCTTAACATTGATGATGCGTGCGGTTTGAAGACTTGGCCGACCTGGCGGGCAATTTGAGTAAATGTCAGGCTTACAAGAGGATGGAAAAAGTAGTCCCTGCGCCGGGTTCACTCGACACATTGATCGTGCCGCCATGGTCGGTGATGATCCGTTTGGCGAGAAACAAGCCGATGCCGGAACCGTTTTCTTTGGTGGTAAAGTAGGGATCGAAAATTCGTTTCAAGGTGCCGTCGTCCATGCCGCAACCATGATCACGGATATCTATCCGAACGCTGTGATCGCCGACAGCCTGTGTGGATATGGCCACGACAACTCGGCCATTTTTATCGCTCGCCTCAATGGCGTTTTTGATCAGATTGTGCAAAACACCGCGGATTTGTTGCTCGTCAATCGCAACCGTCGGCAGGTTGGGGGCAGCGGAATACTCTATGGTGACGCCGGAGATGTCGTTGCTGAATAACTCAACGGACGCCTGCACGACGCGACTGATATCCATGCTGCGAAATTCCGCATGCGGCATTTTGGCGAATTTTGAAAACGCCTCGGTGATGCGCCGGATAGCGGCAATTTCTTCTTTAATCATCCTCAACGATTCGGAAAAATCCGTGTTCGCCGTCCATTCCGGCGGCAGGGAGGATTCCAGCCGATAAATGGAAATTTCGATCGGTGTGAGCGGATTTTTAATCTCGTGCGACACCTGACGCGCAATGTCGCGCCAGGCGGCGGCGCGCTCGGCACGTTGCAAATTTTCGCGACTGATCCGGAGCTCCTCGGCCATATTGTTAAACGAGTCGATGAGATAAGCCACTTCGTCTTTGGCTTGTGCTTCAACCCGGTGTGACAGATCACCCGATCCAATGATTCGCATCCCGTCAATCAATTTAAGAATGGGCCCGCTCACGCCGCTGGACACGAGGCGAGCGAGCAGTACGGAAATCACCGCAATAAAAAGTATAAAAATGAAAATAACGAACCAAAAAACGTTTTCCTCCACCATGGTTTCGCGCAACAAACTCAGCGTGCTATAAGTGCGCAGGGCGGAGGTGACATTATTTTTTGCGCTGAGGATATTTCCGGGAACGTGAAAGGCGATGACGTAAAGCGTCGAATCCCGAAAGCTAAACGATTCGAAAACGTGATGGTTTTGGCTGGATATGGATTGTCCCTGGGCGATAAATTGATTGACCTGTACCAGGGCAATGCTATCCGTCGGGGTGATGTCTTCCATCGTCGATCGCAGTCCGGCGAGGACAAAAAACCTATCCGCCCGAAAAAACGAACCCATATACGCAACGCTGTCGGCCGCCAATTGCGCCACAGGCACGGCATCTATATTGTCATGTGATTCAAGATAAAGATGACCACGGTCATTCAGTTGCCGGCGAAAGATATCGAGCGATTGTTCGAGCGAGTCCTCGATGCCCGGAAGCATAAACGTTTCAGTGCTTTTAATGAGAGCCTGGCCGAGAAAGATGGTTAGCGGCGTGAGCGGGATGAAGACAAAGAGGAAAAAAATCATCGCCAAACGGCCCTGAAAACGCGATTGTCTGCGCGTCCGAAACCACAAGAAAATGGTGAACAGAAAAGCAAAAACCAGGATGAGCAACAACCATTTGATATAAATGGGCATGGGATTTAGCCGCCAATGCGTTTGCGTTTGATCAAATAATTCATCAACACTCTATCAAAGGGTTCTGTGGTATCCAACAAAATATAGTCGATGCGATTAGCCAGGCATTCGCGTTTATAGTGCGCGATAAAGTCGGCGAATAATTTCCGATAATCACCGCGAATGTGCCACGGCTGTGTCGCTAATCGTTCACCGGTTTCGACATCCTCAAAAATGCCGTCCTGCCTGAAATTGAAATAACGTTCCATGGGATCGAGAACGTGAAAAACGATCACTTCATGTTTTTTATGCCGAAAGTGTTTGAGGCCGGACATCACTTTGGCCGGATCATCAAACAGATCGGAAAACAGGATAATCAATCCGCGCCGGTTGATGCGCTCAGCCATCTGATGCAGCGTTTCGGCGATGTTGGTGCGGGCCTGACTCGGCGTCTTTTGCAACTCCTGCAGAATGAGCGTCAAGTACGAGTTGACCGAACGCGGCGGCATGTAGGTACGAATCGCTTCATCAAACGTAATCAGGCCAACGGCATCGCGCTGCTTCAACATTAAATAAGACAAAGCTGCCGACACATACGAGGCGTACATCAGTTTGGACACGGAATGCGACGAATAGCCCATGGATGCGGATGAATCCAGCAAAATATAGGACTTGAGATTGGTCTCTTCCTCAAACTGTTTGACAAAATATTTATCGGTCTTGCCGTACACTTTCCAGTCCACGTGCTTGATCTCGTCGCCGGGCATGTACTGGCGGTGCTCGGCAAACTCGACGCTAAAACCGTGATACGGGCTTTTGTGCAATCCGGTGATAAATCCTTCCACAACCAACCGCGCGACGAGATTGAGATTCGCCAGTTTGGAGACAACCTGAGGATCGAGGAATTTGAGATACTCTCTATGTTCAGTCGCCTGTGCTATTTTTAAGCTCCTTCGACAAGTTTATCGATAACGTCCGTTGAGGAGATGCCTTCGGCTTCGGCATTAAAATTGGTGACGATACGATGGCGCAGCACCGGTTTGGCAACCGCTTTGACGTCCTCAATATCGGGTGTTGGACGGCCGTCCAGGATGGCGCGCGTTTTGGCGCCGAGAATGAGATATTGCGAGGCGCGCGGACCGGCGCCCCAGCTAATCCAGTCTTTGATGAACTGCGGCACCCCAACCGATTTCGGACGAGTTTGCCGCGCCAGCTTGACGGCGAATTGAATGACGTTATCCGCCACCGGTACCCGGCGCACGAGCGCCTGTAGCTCAACAATCTGTTCGGCGTTTAAAATCGGCTGCAAATTCGCATGATAAGAACTGGTCGTCGATCGGACGATCTCTTCTTCTTCTTTCTCACTCGGATAATCAACCCACAAGTTGAACATAAAACGGTCGAGCTGCGCTTCGGGCAGGGGATAGGTGCCTTCCTGCTCAATCGGATTTTGCGTCGCGAGCACAAAAAATGGTTCG
>CAYSNA010000216.1:0-3739 GCA_964432185.1 uncultured Cytophagia bacterium | reverse complement strand
GGTGGTGCCGGCGGCGCTCACTTCATGCTCCTGCATCGCCTGCAGTAAGGCTGATTGCGTTTTGGGCGGCGTCCGGTTGATTTCGTCGGCGAGAACGATGTTCGCAAATACCGGTCCCTGCACAAATTTAAACGCTTTGTGGCCGGTGGACTTGTCCTCTTCGATCACCTCGGTGCCGGTGATGTCCGACGGCATCAAATCCGGCGTAAACTGGATGCGGCTGAATTTGAGATCGAGCACCTGCGCGACCGTGCTGATCAACAGTGTTTTGGCCAATCCCGGCACGCCCACAAGCAAGCAGTGGCCGCGCGATAAAAGTGAAATCAACAATTCGTCAATCACCGTGCGCTGCCCGATGATCACTTTGCCGATTTCGGCGACTATATTGTCATGCGCCTTTTTTAATTCGTGAACGATTTCGACATCACCGGCGCGTTTTTCCAGGGTCATTTATCCTCCGTAAATTAAGGAGTTGAAAGTAAAGATTTCTCGAACGAAAGTCAATGTTGTCATCAATATAACCTGTTGAAAAAACAACTATTCCGAGAAATTTTTCTGCGAAGAAAGTAGCGATAAAATAATTCGAATTTTGTATATTTAACTATGAAAAACATGAAAACAAATCTCACTGGCTTTACATTACAGGAATGTGAGGCCTTTGCCGAAGAAATCGGCGAAAAGAAATATCGCGGCCGGCAGCTTTACAAATGGATTTATGAGAAAAACGTCGCGTCTTTTGACGAGATGACCGACCTGCCGATACCGTTGCGGCAAAAGTTGGGCGAGACCGCGGACCTGGGCCATCTCGAACTGGTGGAAACCGACAGCAAATCGTCGTCGGGATCGGTCAAATATCTGTTCAGGCTGAAGGATAACTATCACATCGAATGCGTCTACATCCCGGATGAGACGCGCAAAACACTGTGCATTTCCTCCCAGGTTGGCTGTGCCATCAACTGCCGATTTTGCGCCACCGCGCGGTTAGGTTTGAAACGGCACCTGACCACGGGCGAGATTGTCGATCAGGTGTTGAGCATCAAACGGATGCGCGACGAAGAGATCACCAATATTGTTTTTATGGGGATGGGCGAGCCGTTCCATAATTACGATAACGTCATACGAGCCGCCGGGCTCATCAGCGACGACAATGGCATTGCCATTGGCCCGCGGCGAATCGTTATTTCGACCTCCGGCCTGGCCGATAAAATTATTCGCTATGCGGATGAAGGACATAAATTCCGATTGGCCATCTCGCTGAACTCGCCATTTCAGGAGCAGCGGGCGCAGATTATGCCGATCAGCCGAAAATGGGACGTGGATAAACTGTTGCGCGCGGTGCACTATTATGGCAAAAAGTCCCGCAAAATTCCAACCTTCGAGTACGTCCTCTTAGCGGGCGTGAATGATTCCAAAGAACATGCCATGGCGCTGAAAAAGATTGTCAAAAGTATGCCGTGCAAGGTGAATCTCATTCCCTATAATCCAACGGTCGAACAATACGCTCGACCGGATGAAGCGCATGTCAATCAATTTGCCCAGTGGCTGCTGCCGCTGAACGCCGGTTTGTCGGTCCGCTGGAGCAAGGGTGATGACGCCAACGCGGCGTGTGGGCAGTTGGCTGGAAAACGAGAGGAGTGGGTGCGTGAGGCCTGAACGACGACCAATTATCGGTGTGATGGGCGGCGCCAATGTGTCCGATCTGGATTATCAACTGGCGTATGAATTGGGTGTTTTGGTGGCGGAGAACGGCTGGATCCTCCTCAATGGCGGCCGTGACGCCGGCGTCATGCGGGCATCCGCCGAGGGCGCCAAGCGCGGCGGTGGCACGACCATCGGCATTCTGCCATCCGCCTCAAAAGAAGACGCCAATCCGTTTATTGATATTCCAATCGTCACCAATCTTGCGGATGCGCGAAATTTGATCAACGTCCTGTCGAGTGATGTTGTGGTGGCCTGCGCCGGATCGGCGGGAACCGTTTCGGAAGTGGCGTTAGCGTTGAAAAATAAAAAACCGGTCATTTTGCTCCGGCTGGATGTGGGGCACACTTTTGAAGAGTACCAAAAAACCGGCGCGTTGATGAGCGCGGGCACCGCACAGGAATGTGCTCGGATGATCTCGCAGCTTGTTGGCGGGGGCGAGCTATTGTGAATTGATTTGCCGTTCCAGTTGCTGCAGTTTGCTCCTCAGATCATTCAAAGCGTTCTGCAACATGCGGATGTCATCCCCTGCCGACAGTTCCGTTCGATCCATCTCCTTTTTGAGATTGTCAACTTCTTTGATCAACTCCTGATTTGAAAAATCGAGCCGTGCCGCCTGATTGGACAGTTGTTCCAGTTGTTGTACAAAAATTTCCTCTCGGGATTGATTCTCCCGTTGAATACTCGCCAGTTCTTTCAAATAGCCGGTCGAATCCGCCAGAATAAAATAATTTAATTCTCCCTTCAGCGCGGCAATGGCTTCTTGTTGCAGCGCCAGCTCCTGCTGCAGCAGGCTCACCTCTTGCAGATGTTGCACATGCTGTAGATTGATAATCGCTTGTTGTTCCTGGATCGGCCGCTGGATGATCGAATGCGTTAACAACAGTGAACCACCCAAACCGATGATCAGTCCAAAAACAGTAGCGGCAATGATCAGCGCAACAAGCGCAAGACCTTTATGGCTTTTTTTATTTGACGACTTCGGTGAGCTCATTCTATCCTCTTTACTTGTCGAACAAGACTAGTACAGATTATCAAAACCGTGCCAAAGAAGCAACAATTTTTTGTCCGAATTTGTGGCTTGAACGGTTTTCATCTTTTTTAAAATGACATTTGCATTTGATGAAAATTTCTCTATATTTTTAACCGAGATATGGCAGTTACCAGGAGATGCGTTCCTCAGCTTGTCTCCGACCTCACTGTTCTAAACCTCACTTTTCATCATTGAATCAATCTTGATTATTTATGCCGGACCATCAGCAGGTGGTCATTCATTGTTTTGAATAAAATACTATATCATACATAAACGGCGATCTTTTTTTTACCGCCAAACGGAGGACGAATGAAAAAATTGCTCTCGGGAAATGAGGCTGTCGCTCGAGGTGCCTATGAAGCCGGCGTCGAAATCGCGGCGGCATATCCCGGCACACCGAGTACTGAAATCTTGGAGAACATGTCCACATACAAAGATATTTATTCCGAGTGGTCTGTTAATGAAAAAGTAGCATTTGAGGTGGCATACGGCGGCGCGGTCGGCGGCAAACGGGCGCTGGCGGCCATGAAGCATGTTGGCGTCAATGTGGCGTCCGATGCCTTGATGACCGCGGCTTATACCGGAATCAACGCCGGTTTGGTGCTCGTCGTTGCCGATGATCCCGGTATGCACAGCTCGCAAAACGAACAGGATAGTCGCACGTGGTCGCGTTTTGCGCAAATCCCTATGCTGGAACCATCGTCCAGTTCGGAGGCCAAAGAGTTTATAAAACTGGCGTTTCAGATCAGTGAAGAGTTTGATACGGTCGTGCTCGTGCGCATGTCGACGCGCATTTGCCACGGCAAAGGCATTGTCGAGTTGCATGACCGCGTTGAGGTCGAGCGCAAAGATTATGTCAAGGAACCGGCCAAGTACGTGATGATCCCGGGTCATGCCCGCGGCCGTCACGTTGTGGTGAAACAACGAACGGAAAAATTAAAAGAGTACGTCGAATCGGTAGCCGTGAACAAAATTGAAAAGGGCAGTTCCGATATCGGCGTCATCACC
>CAYSNA010000215.1:0-9039 GCA_964432185.1 uncultured Cytophagia bacterium | reverse complement strand
AGCGTGGCGCGAGATAATGTCGTGGCGTACAATCATATCCACGATATTGGCCAGGGATTACTGTCGGACATGGGCGCGATTTATACCCTCGGCGTATCGCCCGGCACGGTCATCCGAAACAATCTCATCCACGACATTGACTCGAATCATTACGGCGGCTGGGGCATTTACAATGATGAGGGCTCGACGCATATCCTCATCGAAAATAACATTGTCTACAATACAAAATTCTCCGGCTATAATATTCATTATGCCAAAGAGATTACCGTCCGAAACAATATTTTTGCATTGAGTCAAATTAACGTGTTGAGCCGCGGCCGCGTTGAGCCGCACAAAAGTCTGTTCTTTGAAAATAATATTTGTTATTGGACACAGGGTGAGCTGCTCAGCAATAACTGGGATGATCCCGAGTACGAATTTTATTTTCGTCCCAGAAACATGACGGAAAAACAAGTTGAAAAAAGCACGTTTGAGATGGATTATAATCTCTACTATAATCCGAGCATGCCCGCGGATTCGCTGCGATTTCGGCAATGGACGTTAGCGGAATGGCAAGCGCGCGGCAAGGATATGCACTCGCTTTACGCCGATCCGCTTTTTATGGACGTCGATCATTTTGATTTTCGACTTAAACCGGAATCGCCGGTATTTGACTTGGGATTTCAGCAGATCGATATGAGCGAGGTTGGACCGAGGGAGTGAGTTATCTTCAAGATTATTATGGTACACGGAGATGCACTGAGGAAGCATAAAGGTTCACAGAGACAATCATTTTTCTCCTTGAATCTCTGTGCAGCCTCCGTGGCTCTCCGTATAATTTCTTTTTAGCAATGTTTCACAAGCCACAACAATACCAAATAACAAATCCAGATAATGACAAATAACCGCATGCCAAGCCACAGGGTTTGGCCGCCTTCGCGGAACGATTCTTTGAAGGCCCCTTCTTCAAATATTTTGCCATTGAGCAAAAGCTGAATAAAACGTGAGGCGACAAAAGCCAATATCGCAAAAAGTATAAACAGTACAAAAAATCGCATGAGAGTGTACGCCTTTCGAGGGCATGTAATGTTAAATTAAAAAGTTCGGTGTTCTAATAGTTCGAGCAAATTCTCCAGCAACGCCTGGGCGTTCGATCTCGGCAATACATCAAGTGATGTGCGCGCGTCCACGAGCGCATTTTTGACGAGCTGATTTGCCGACTCGATGGCGCCGACATTTTTCATAATCGTTATAACATCCTCAATATCGGACGGGGCCACAGCTCGTTTCCGGATGATCGAATTCATTCGAGACGTTTGCTCAACAGTGGCGTGTTCTCGCGTGTAGAGCATCAAATAGGTTTTTTTATCTTCCTTGATGTCGCTGCCGACATCTTTGCCAAGGGTTTGTTGATCCGCCAGGACGTCCAAAAGATCATCCTGAATTTGGAATGCGCGTCCCAGTTTTTCTCCATAGGTACGCATGGCGATAATTTGCTCCTCCGAGCCGTTGCCAAGAATGGCCCCGAGTTCACACGCCAGCGCGAACAGGCGGCCGGTCTTTCGATCGATCATGGCAAAATAGTCGTCGAGGGTGACGTCGTCGCGCTCTTCAAATTCAACATCCAGCGCCTGGCCTTCGCAGACCTGAAGAATTCCGCTGCTGAACTGTTTGAGCGCTCGCGGTAGATGTTCCGGCGCCACGCCGCCAATGACCTGATACGCTTTGACGAGCAGGGCATCGCCGGAGAGAATGGCGGTATTGACATCCCATTTTTTGTGCACGGTTTGACGGCCGCGGCGCAAATCGTCCGCATCCATAATGTCATCGTGGACGAGGCTGAACACATGCACGAGTTCAAGCGCGGCGGCGGCATCGAGCGCATCTTCAACGTGACCGCCGACCGCCTCGCAGGAGACCTGCGTCAGAATGGGACGCAGTAATTTCCCGCCATCCTGCAGAGCGTATCGCATGGGATCATAAAGCGAGGCCGGCTCGGGCGTTTCGAGAAATGAACCAATACGGGTCAATACATTATTTTTATAGTTTTTGGTGGATTCGAAAAATTCAGACTTCAATAGTTACTCCAATGTATATTACAGCAATTTTTCAATATTGTAAAGTCACGGCCGAGTCGACCGCATCGAAAGAATCGGAACAGACGCGCTTCAAAACGATGAACGGAGTAAAATACTATTGCCAGGTGTGAGAATCAAGAAGTTTAACGAGGCGCCGCAACGGCGATAAAAGTTGCACGTATCCCAAAGCTGAATTTGCAAAATCGTCAAAACAGTGTAAGAGTTTAAAAGTGAACCTGTAGCCAAGTTTGGCAAAAGCTTATTTAAAAATATCGGACATGGATAAAACGGATTTCAAGCTTGAGTTTTGAGGGCGTAAAAAAGTGATCAAAATCAGCGTAAATCGATATCATCCGTTCAAATGCGTGTTCTGTTAGCTTTTAATGCTGGCGCGTCCCGATCCGGTTTTACAATAAAAAAAGCCCCCACGGAAAAATCCGCGGAGGCCACTGTTGTTGATTGAACTCACCTATTAAACGCCTTGCGCGCCTTCAAAATCGGTGCCATCGGTGACTGCGTTGGCGAGATTGGCATCGTTCAGGTTGGCATATTTAAACAATGTGTTGGTCAAGTCCGTTCGCACCATTTGGGCATTTTGCAAATTAACGCCGCTAAAATTCGCATTTCGCAGACTGGCGCGTTTGAGCCGTGCCCGCACGAGTTTGCTGTTGCTGAAATCCGCCCGATTCATCGTTGAACCCAATAGCGCCACATGCTCCAGATCAGCGTTTCTTACGCTCGCTTCATCGAGGTTACAGCCCTGTAAATTGACATCTTCGCCCGTCACCTGGTCCAGGTTTGCTTTATATAAATTGATGCCAAACATAAAAGCCCGTGTCAAGGTGGCGCCGCTTAGATTGGCTTCCTGCAAATTGGAATTCTGCATGCGGGCGTCCGTCAGATTGGCGCCGGCCAGGTTGGCGCCTTTGAGGGTTTCGTAAGACAGATCGACACCCGTCAAATCAACGCCCTCAAACGATTCACCGGCCGTAATCCTTTCCAGAACTTCATTGCGTGTCATTTGCAACATGTCATTCTCCTTTATGTGGCAGGACTATTTTCATTCATCTGCTTCTGCAAACGTTTTCACCGCAGCCGCGACGGTATCATATTCTTCAAACACCGAGTCGAGACGTGTGATTTGAATCGGACGGCGAGTTCGTTCGGACATATTGGCCAGCTTGAGATCACCGCCGCTGCTGCGCAAATTGGTCAGCGCATTCATCAGCATTCCCAGGCCGGAACTGTTCATCCAATTCACTTTACCCATATCAAGAACCACCTGGCTCTTTTGATTTTTTATCGCTTCATCAATAATGGCGCGGAACTCGTCGGATTCCGGTCCGCCCATCAATTCGCCATCCAGTTCAATGACAAGAACGTGCCCGTTTTCTTTTTGCGCGATTCCCATAACACCTCCAAATTTAACATAATTTTCCGAATTTTATCAGAAAAATTTACGACTTATTCATAACGCAATGCTTCTATTGGATCCATACGCGCCGCTTTTGTGGCCGGTCCAACACCAAAAATCAAACCGATCGAGGAACAAAACACCAGGCCAACAACCACCCAGACGATAGGCACATCCGTGGGAATTTTGGCCGCCACTTCCACAAGTTTTCCGATCCCGACGCCGATTAAAATGCCGATGATGCCGCCGATCTCGCTCAGCACAACCGCTTCAATTAAAAATTGCCACAAAATATCCCGCCGCTTGGCGCCGATGGATTTTCGAATGCCAATTTCTCGCGTACGCTCCGTCACCGAGACCAGCATAATATTCATGATCCCGACGCCCGCGACAATCAGAGCGATCGACGCAATGGCAAGCGCAACTATCTTGACCACGCGCGTCATATCATCAAAAAACTCCATCATCTGGTCGTTGGTCCAGATTTCAAAATCGTTCTCTTCACCCAGCGGCACTTTGCGCATGGCCCGCATCACGCCGATGACCTGATCCTGACAAATTTCCACCAGCTCCGGGCTTTTGGCCTTTACCGTAATATTGATGGAACGTTCGCTGCCATAGAGCAATTCAAAACGGGAAATCGGGATGATGACGCGATTATCGCGCGAGCCGCCCATAAAATTGCCAAGTTCATCCAAAACGCCAACGACGCGAAACCGCTCCCCCTCCATTTTTATATATTTTCCAACGGGATCTTCATATGGAAACAGCACGTTCGCCGGTTCGACGCCGATGATACAGACACGCCGGTTAAAATCAACATCCTGCTCGGTGACGAATCGACCCTCGGCCATCACATAGCCGTTGTTGTCAAGAAATTCCGGCGTCGCGCCGGCGACGACCATATTGGGATTCGTCTTTCTATCCAAATAGCGCAGCTCGCGGCCAAATTCCCAGACTTCGGCGCCGACCAGTTCAGCCGTCGGCACAAGGCGTCGAATCGCATCAGCATGTTCGACGGTAATATCTTTACGGTTGCGATATTTCTGTCGATTATTATCGCCAATAGCAGGGTATTTTTGCACCTGAAATACATTGGAACCCAGGCGGTTCAACTGCTGATGCACGCTGTTTCGTAATCCGGTGATCAGCGATTGCATGGCGATGATGGTCATCACGCCGATGATGATGCCAAGCAGCGTCAATGACGATCGTAATTTATTGGCCATGATGGCCGTGATGGCCATGGAAAAACTTTCACCCATGTGCATAATATATGATCCTGCTATTCAAACCTTAAAGCTTCAATGGGATTTAATCGCGCCGCTTTTCGAGCCGGATAAATGCCGAAAAACAGACCGATGGTCAACACAAATGCAAGGCCGAGGAATGCGACCCACGCGCTAATGGATGCGGGCAAAGGTGTGGTCGCGTCGATAAATTTTGCCAGGCCGATTGCCAGCCCGACGCCGATGAGCACGCCGATGGCGCAAATCATCAACGACTCGATGAGAAATTGCATCATGATATCAAATCGGCGCGCGCCGAGCGCCTTGCGAATGCCGATCTCGCGCGTCCGTTCAGTGACCGAGACCAGCAAAATATTCATGATGCCGATACCGCCGACAAGCAGAGAAATCGCGCCGACACCGATAGCGACGGCCCATATGGTGCTGGTCAGGTTATTATACATTTCCATCAACTGGCTCTGCTTGTTGATGGAAAAGTTGTCGTCTTCATCGGATTCTAATCCGCGGATACGCCGCATAATGCCGGTCAATTCGAGTTCGGCATCATCAAGGAGCTCCGGATTTTCCACCTTGACTTCGATGTCCACAGAGCGATAGCGTGCGCCAAAGGCGGATTGAAAAACGCCGATCGGAATGATCACCACTTGATCGAGGTTTTGGCCGAACATGGAGCCTTTTTTCTCAGCCACGCCAATCACCTTGAATCGCCGCCCGCCAATGGTGATGCGCTTGCCAATGGGTTCTTCATCCGGAAACAGTTTTTCCGCCACATCGGCGCCGATGACGCAGAGGGGCCGTCGATGCTGTACCTCGGTCTCGGTCATAAATCGCCCAAACTCCGGCACCACGTTGGAGGTCTCCATATAGTCCGAATTCGTGCCGACGATAAAGGTCCCTTCCAGCGTCTTGTCCTTATACTTTGTTGTTTTGCCGGTAAAAAGAGTGGGCGCCACAGCAACCACGGTTTTGGACAGCTTTTTGACCTTCTCCGCATCAGTCACCTTGATATTCGGCCGGTTCCGAAACGCAAAGAATTGCATGTCATTCATGATCCACGGAAATTTTTGAATATACAATGTGGTGGTGCCAATGGCGGAGAGCTGATTGGCAAAGGACTTGTTCAGTCCCTGAATGAGCGCAATGAGCGTAATCACCGTCGTCACACCGATGACGATGCCGATAGTCGTCAACACTGATCGCATTTTATAGACGCGCAGGGCTTCAAAAGCGATCTTGAAACTTTCGCCGATGTAGATAAAAAATCGCATAGTTTCTCTTTTTTAATTCACCGCTTCATCGCGTTCGACCAAACCATCGCGCAGGCGAATGATTCGATCCGAGTGTTCAGCGATATATTCTTCGTGCGTCACTAAAATGATCGTATTGCCGCCATCATGCAGTTCTTCGAAAATTTCCATAATTTCTTCACCGGTACGGCTGTCGAGGTTACCGGTCGGCTCATCCGCCAGAATGATCGCCGGATCGTTGACCAGCGCGCGGGCAATGGCGACACGCTGGCGTTGACCGCCGGACAGCTCATTGGGTTTGTGATGCATACGGTCCGCCAAGCCAACTTTATCCAACGCTTCTTCAGCTTTTTGGCGGCGTTTGACAGCCGGCGTGCCGTTGTAAATCATCGGCAATTCAACATTATGCAAAGCCGAAGCGCGCGGCAACAAATTAAAAGTTTGAAAAACAAAACCAATTTCGCGGTTGCGAATTTCCGCCAGCTCGTCATCAGTCATGTCACTGACGTTGTGATTGTTCAAAATGTATGTACCGTCAGACGGCGTATCCAGGCAGCCAACAATGTTCATTAATGTGGATTTGCCGGAGCCGGACGGGCCCATGATCGCAACGTATTCATTTTTGTTCACGCCCACATTGACGCCGTTTAACGCCGGCACCTTTACTGTGCCGATCTCATATATTTTTTTAATGTTGCTCAATTCGATCAACATGATCTGTTTCCTTTCCTATTCCGAATCTTCTTCGTTGTCAGACTCGCCGGTTTTCTTCGCCTTGACCAAATCGCCGTCCTTTAACTCTTTGGAAACGGCCTTGTAGCTGCCGCTCACCACTTCTTGTCCCTCTTCCAGCCCGGTGAGAATCTCTATGTTTGTATCATCGCTAATGCCGGTTTGCACGGGAACCACTTTGGCTTTACCATCCTCAACCACAAAGACCACTTCATGGCGATTTCCTTTTTTATTATCCGGGTTTACCTCCTCGGAAGAGTCCGGTTCAACATCTCTCAAGGTAACACACTGAATAGGAACATACAACACACTGTCGCGCGTCTCCGTACTGATGTCCACCGTACAAGACATGCCCGGTCGCAATTCCGCAATTTTGGAGGTCACAGCCACTTTAACTTCAAAGTTTGTCACCTGCTCCTGAGTGCCGCGACCGCGGGTTGTCGCTTCGTGAGCGATTTCCGAGACGACGCCGTCAAGGATGGTATCAGGGATGGCATCCACTTCAATTTTTGTTGCGTCACCCAGCGAAACGAGCACGACATCATTTTCATCAATTTCCGAGAGCACTTCCATGCGGCTGAGATCGGAAACCGTCATCACCGGATCGGCCTGAAATTGCGAACCGACGGCGATCTCGCCCTCTTCCTTGTTCAATTTTGTGACCACACCGTTCATCGGCGCCACCAGGCGAGTTTTATTGAGATTATCATCCGCTTCCCGCAAAGAGGCTTGCGCCTGACGCAATTGGCCCTGCGACAACAGTCGTTCAGCCTCGATCGCATCCAGGTCAGCCTGCGACGCCAAAGATTGTTTAAACATCTCCTCAATGCGCTTGTAATCCGCTTCCGATTTTTTCAATGAAGCCTGCGCCGACATGACGCCGGACTCGGCTTTTTCTTTATTCGCCTCGTAAAATTGACTATCCAGCTCGACGAGCAGTTGTCCCTTTTCAACAATATCGCCTTCTTCAACATGGATTTTCATAATCTCGGCGGATATGCGCGCGGAAATTTGCACATCAACCTCCGGCTGAACATATCCCGATCCGGACACCGTTTTGGTGATGCTGCCGCGTTCCACCTTGGTCGTCGTCACCTCTACAGATTTTCCGCGGCTTTTATTCAGATTCAAATAAACCATCACCGCAATAACGGCTACGATGACAATTCCTATAATGAGTTTCAGAGTTTTAGACATTCCGCTTCTCCAATCTCGGACTTTTAATTTTTGCTGTTTAACCAAAATGAATAACTTCGGACAAACATCTCATCAACATAAACTTCGGCCAGCCATTGGCCAACGGGCGCTACGGATGTCGTATCCAGCCAGAAATACGTATTGAGCTCGCCGTTTTTTGATTTAAACTCATCTCTTGTTTCATAGAGTTTGTCATTCGGATCCACCCAGATAATTTTTACGGCGTGCGTGCCGTCCATATTTTCCCATGACAGCCAGATGTAGACGCGGTCATCCTGCCAGAATTCATTATCAATGCCGACCGGTTTACCTTCAAAAATGCCGGCGCACATAAAACCGTCAACAATGCGAGGAGTCGACTCGCTTGGTTCGAGGCCGCCGGCGCCGCCGCCTTCGGTGGAGTCACACGCGGTGAGAAACAGGATAGCAGAAACGAAAAGGAAAATCAGCGTTTTTCTCATGATCCACATCCCAAATTAGTTATTTTCTTTTGCAATGATACCGAGCGCCGCATCCAGATAGGCGCGGTAGATTCTGGCATCGTACTCGGCGCCGACCAAGGCTTCCTGCGCCTGAATAACATCAACTTGAGCGGCCATCACTTCAAGTTCCGTGCCCGAACCGACGCGGCGTTTTTCGGTTTGCAGCCGCAAATTTTCCGTATAGGCTTCAAGGTTTTCCTGGTTGATTTTGATCACGTCCTCAAAAGCCTTGAGCAATAAAAAGTATTCTCGAATATTGGTGATCAGAACTCTTTTTTCTTCATTGAGTTGTTCAAGCGCCAGCTCGCTCCTCAGCACCTGTTTTTGAATTTCGGCTTTATCAGCGAGTCCTTTAAAGATATTCAAATTAAGGCCTGCGCCAATCGTTGCCGTAAAATCTTCATCTAATTTTGTCGAATACACTCGGGCCAGGTCATCATTATTTCTATTATAGCTGACGCGGGCATCGATGCTGGGTGCGTATCGTGCTTTTGCCGCACGAATTGTATATTCAGTAGCCCGCACGTTACTCTCAATGGCTTTCAGATGATCGTTGTTCTCAAGCGCGATATTAACCGCTTCTTCAAAATTATATGCAGGGAAAATGGCCTTGGGCATATCATGTTCTATCTCGACATTCACAGTTGGGTCCTGCCCCAT
>CAYSNA010000214.1:0-9044 GCA_964432185.1 uncultured Cytophagia bacterium | reverse complement strand
CGGTTGACAGACCGGTGATGCCGAATCCAAGCAGGTACTTTTTATTCAGCACCCATGCCACTTGACCGCCAATGAGTAGATTGGTTTTCCGCGCCGGACCAATGGCGCTTCCTTCAAGCAACAGCACGCCATGAACAGCCGAGTGGACGGGCTCCTGTAAAAAAGTCTGCATTGGTGGTTCTGCCTGTGCCGTGGAGTCAGCAACGATCTGTTGTGCCACGAGTCCGCCGCTCGTCATCAAAAAAATAAAAATGAAAAGTTTGTTCATGACATCCTCATGTTGCCCTGCAAAAAGGCGGGACGGTGAAATGTTTCTGTTTCACTTATGTACATTCAGAGAAGGATTTTGCAGAGAGACTCAACAGCCCAAATCATTGAAAAAAAACGTCCGGCAAAAAATTGCCGGACGTTTTAGCAAAGTACGTTTTAGATTCAGCTTTTGCTAAATCACTTTCATCATCATAAAGCCCGTTGTTGTTAAAGACGCTTTGTGTAAAAGATGTATCAAGTCAGCTTAAAAAGCGCCGAATTTAAAAATGATTTGAGCGCTGAAGTTATTAAAATCATCGTTGGTCATGCCGGGCAAGTCCACGCCCTGGACGAATCGGTAGGTGGCGCCGACGCCGAGCCGGAAAAATTCGGTAACGTTGAGCATCAGATTGATGCCGGGTTCGGCGACAAAAATGGCATCGCCACTGTTGTCGTAAGATTCATAATTATCTTCCAGTCGATAATCGATACCGCCGCCGCCGAGCACCGCAAACAGCTCATAATGGATCAAATCGTCTGAACTGCTGATGAAACCGAGCAACAGACCGCCATAGCCAAAATCGAGTACATAGGGTACGGATTCACCATCAAAGGTGCGCACCTCGTACCAATCCGCTTGCACCTTGCTGGCCAGGCCGTAACCGGCGCCGCCAAGAACGAATTTATGATCGATAATCCAGCCGCCCTGACCACCGACGAGAAAGCCGTCAGTTTTATTTGGACCGATTTGCGTGTACTTGAACACCGGGCCGCCGTAGCCGCCGTGATCCATCTCACCGCTGATGAGCGTGCGTTCCCTGGCAAAAGCCGAGCACGTCAAAATCACAACAAAAACCAATAATCGTTTCATGATTCTACTCCTGATTTTTTTGACGCACAGTGTACGGTCATAGTGTTCTGCGAGTTTCAACACATATGACAGCCCATAAAAAAAGCGAGCCGTTCAGCTCGCTCTTTTCATCGCAGTTTATAAACAAATGTGATGACGCCCTGCACGTTGTCCTGCGCCTCACCGGGCGGCAGGCTGTTGAAGCGCCATTGCCGCATCGCCTTCATGGTGATATCTTCCAGCGTGGGGTCGCCTTTCTGCACCGGGATCATGGCGCCGACGCGGCCATCGGGCAACACCCAAAAGCGGATTTTAACCACGGCCTCGCGTTGCAATCCCGGCGGGTATTCGGGCAAAACCTGGCTGATAATCGTGCGTTTTGAGGCGTCGCCTTCGAGAGTGTACGGCTGATTTTTTGAATCCGCGCCAGCATCACTGGCTGGGGAGCTGTTTGAACCGGTCTCTCTGGATTGTCCGGGTTGGGAAAACTCTTTGCCGCTCGTGGCTCGATCCGCCACCTCCTTTTGCATGGAATCGGCGTCATACACATCGTCGCGCGCAGTTTCTTTATTATCCTGTGCCGGAGCAAGTTTACCGGTTTCGCGTTGACGCAGTTCCGGCTCTTCATCTTCGAGCATGCGGCGTTTTGGCAAATTCACCGGCGGTGCCGTCGCTTCCTGCTTTGGCTGTGTTGACGGCGGCGGCGCCGGCCTTTCTTGCGCCTGTGCCGAGGGGTCGGTCTTTACCGGTGTCGTTTGTGTCGGCGGCGATGGCCTGGAGGCGCGACTGCTTGTCGCCGAGACAAATCCGATTTCGGCAAATTCCTGATCCGGAAAATCCAGGCCGGAACGGAACAGCAGAAACAGCAGCAGGAGAACAAAATGAAACGCCACTGACAGCAGAACCGATTTGTTAAAATCGGATAATTTATTGATAAAGTCTTTCATGCTAAATCCAATTTTAAAAACTAACCACGAATTTCACTAATTGCACGAATTTGTTTTATTCTTATTAGTGAAATTCGTGTAATTCGTGGTTTTTTTTTATATATTCGAATCCGTCGCAATCATAAATCGTTCGGCGCCGGCCAGTTTGGCGGTGTCAATAATTCGAATGGTCGCTTCGAGCGACAGATCCTTGTCTGCGCGAATGACCACCAGTTTGGTTGGATCATCGCCGAGCAGCTGCCGAAGCTGCTGCGCCAGCTCATCGCGCGTCACCTGTTTTTGGTTCAGATAAACGCGTTCCTGCTCCGTCACCGTAATATAGACTTTGTCCGATTCATCCTGCGCGCCGGTGGCGGCTTTGGGTAATTTAATTTTGATGCCGGGCTGGACGACAAAGGAAGAGGTCAGCAAAAAGAAAATCAGCAGCAGCATCACAATATCGGTCAACGAGATGGTGGAAAACGCCACCATTCGTTTACGCGTTGTTTCGATTTTCATGTGCGTACTCCCTGTCCAGTAACGTGTCCATAAAATCGTTTGAACTTTCCTGCATCTCAAACACGTGGTGTTCCACTTTGTTTTGCAGCCAGTTGTAAAAGATGAGCGCCGGAATGCCGACGGCCAATCCCGCGGCCGTGGTGATGAGCGCTTCCCAAATACCACCGGCGAGCACACTGGCATCAACGCTGCCGCCAAGGTTCTGCACCTGCATAAAAGCGCGAATCATACCGGTCACCGTGCCAAGAAAGCCGATGAGCGGCGCAATGGCGGCGATGGTGCCGAGAATGCCAAGATTCCGCTCAAGGTGATAAACTTCCGAGTGGGCGGCGGCTTCAATGGCGTCCTTGATTTCGTCGCGCGGACGATTGTGTTTGACCAGTCCCGCCACAGTAATTTTGGCGATGGGGCCGGGCGTGTTTCTCGCAAACTCGATGGCCTCTTCAACACGGCCGCGCAACAGCATATTTTTAATCTGCAGCGTAAACGTGCGCGCGTTGATGCGAATCTTTCGCAGCGACAACAGTCGTTCAAATAAAATGGCCACGGCGATGAGCGAACACAACGCCAGAGGGATCATCATAAAACCGCCTTTGATGACAATCTGAAAAATGGACATGCGACTTTCTCCTGATTAAGAGCCTTTTTGATGAACTACCCCGCAGGGTTTTCTTGATAATAGTGTTATAAACGTATCTAATTTTTTTTGCTATCGCTTTTTATTAAACTAGCGCAGAATTCGGCGGCTCGATTAAAACTGCGCGCGAACACCGCCCAGTACCGTAATGCCCATTTCATTATAACCTTGCCACAGTGAGTATTGAGCATCGAGCAGGTTTCGAACGGACACCAATGCTGTAACATTATCCAGCACATTATATTTCAGATCAAGATGAAACAACGCAAAAGTGGGTAGCGTGGCATCGCTCAAAAGTTCCTTGTGCCGTTTACCGATCACATCTGCCGTCAGCGTTAAATTCATCTGCGGCAATAACTGGATGGATGCGCGGATTGGCACGCGGAAATCCGGGCGGTAGGGCAGCCGGTTTAATTTGGCGCCTGTATTCAGCGAATCTTTAATGCCCGAAACAACATCGGCATATTCAATATACGACGCCTGCAGCCGCGTCTTTGGGCTCAACTCGGCCAAAACACCGATTTCAATTTCAGTCAGTTTTGTGTCCTTTATGGGATTCAAATAAATGAGCCCGGTACTCGTATCCGCCTGCCAGTAAAACAGTTTGTCCATCCACTGGCGGTGATAGCTGCCCTTGAATTTGATCTGCTCGCTCGCCGCCACATCGGCCTTGAGTTTGATGCCGAATTTTTCTTCCGCCGGTTGCATGGGCACACGATGCGCCAGATAAAAATTGTTCTGCCAGGAATCTTTATAGGTTGACTGAGACAAGCCGGTGGACAGATGCAAACTGAGGCCGATTTTTTCGTTCGGCACGGCATTCATGCGCGCATACGGCGAAAAACGCGATTTGGAAACCAGGGTGTCAAGGCTAAAGAATTGGGCATCCGTACCGATGGCGATGGAATACAAGGTGGAAATCGGTTGCAGCACTTCCAGACCGATGAAACCAAATCCGCTTTGTGACTCCAGACTGTCCGCATCGGTGTTCAGCGTTTCACGAATGTATTGCCCTTTGGCCTGCACCTGCGTTTTTTTGATTTGTATGGTGTAATCGAAATGCACATCATAGTAAAAATTCTTTGACTTGTCGATGTCCGTGCCGCTGGTATCCGACGTGACATTGACGCCGCCAAATTCAGCGCCGATGTTGCCGTCCGAGATTTTATTGACATCGTACTGCAGTTGTGCCGCGAACAATCCGGCGCCGGCGGTTCGTTTCGCGTCATCGGTAAAATATCCTCTTTTTTGCAGACCACGGCCATAGCGGGAATAATCGGCTTTGAATAGCGCCTTGACTTTGGGAGCGACATTGTAGCTAAAGGTACCGGACAAGCCGCCTTCGCCATATTTAGAGTTGTGAAACTGCCCTTCGCTGCGGTCGAACCAGGCATACGCGGCCACGTCACCCTGGGCGAGGCGCTGCCAATACCCGCCGTCGCCTTGAAAGGTGAGAAAAGAGCCGCCGACAACTTTGGCCCAGGCTTGCCTGATGCTGAGACTGTCGGTTTTGTCAAAATGCGGTTTGGATTGTTCCCGGCGAAACCATGTGGACATGGGCTCGTATGCCGCCTCCTTGCGAATGAGCGACGGCGACTCGGGCGCCACTTCTTTTTTATCTTTTACGGTGCGATGATATTGATCTTTTCCGAGAATCAACACATCCGGCAGCTCCAGTTTCGGATCCTTCGGCTCCGGCTTTTTATCCGGCGTCTGGTATTGTGTCGTGTCCGACGGGACGGTAATATCGGTTCTCGGTGTAGATTTTTGTGCGGACGCGGCCATGTTCAAAACGACAATGAAAATCGAAAAAACTGTAATCGTGCTCTACATATTGACCTTTATGATATCTTTGCAAAATCTATTGACCGACCAGCGCCGTCAAGCGCGCCTTGGCCTTGTCCACATATTCGGTTTCGCCCGGATAGTCGCGCAAAATCGAATTATACAATCGTCGCGCATCATCGATGCGGTCGAGTTCCTCATTGCATTGGCCGGCTTCATACACACTGCGGGCTGACCATGTGGTTTCGCTGCCGTACAGATATTTCACCTTGAGAAACGCCACGGCCGCGGATTTCAGATCATTCTGCCCGCGATAGCCTTCGCCCAGGAGAAATTGCGCCTCGGCGGCAATATCTTTTTCTGCCTCGTCCAGCACTTCATTCAGTTGATCCATCGCGTTGGGGAAGCGTTTGAGCTGCAAATAGACGCGCGCCAGGCCAACTTTGGCGTGCTGTTGGATGCGCGGATTAGCGCCGTTATTCATCACCTTGACGAAATGGCTCTGCGCGGTTTCATACTCGCCGGATTCGAGATACGCCAGTCCGATTTTATACGCCGCCTCATCCGCAGACGGACTTTTCCCATAGGTGCTGGTGATGCGCTCGTACATCTGAATGGCGGCTGCGTATGCTTTTTGATCGAACAAAAGATCGCCGGATTTCAACAGCGCATCCGGCGTGGATGTCGCATTTGGAAAATCACGCCACTGTTTTTGAAAAGCCGCGGCGGCGGCGTCGCGATCATTTTTGCCGAGATAGCAATCACCAATGTAAAAATTGGCGTTTTTTGCCGATTCCGTGCCCGGATAGTCTCGAATGATCTGCTCATACTGCTGGATGGCCTGGTCAAAATTCTGCATGTTTTGCGAGAATTGCGCCTTGCTCATGAGAATTTCTGCGGCTTTGCCCTTGTCATCCAGATTTTGCACCAGTTGATCAACCGCGTCCATGGCTTGCTGGGTGTCGCCTTTTTGCATCATCGCCTGCTGCATGCCGGTCACGGCGTCATCCACCAGATCACTATTGGGATAATTGTTGATGACTTTTTTGTAGAATTCAATCGCCTTGTCATAGTCGCCGAGATTATAATAACTGTCGCCGATGAAATAGGTCGCATCATCCACCAGATCGCTGCCGGGATAGCGGGTGGTCAAACCGGAGAAATCCGCGATTGCGGCCTGGAAATTGTTCATGCGAAAGGCGGAGCGTCCGCTCATATTAAACGCCTGTGAGGCAAACGAGGTTGACGGGTAATTCGTGTGCACCCGCGTAAAAGAGGCGCGTGCCGCTTCAAACTGTTCCTGGCGATACTCGCACATACCGATTTGGTATTGCGCTTCGGCTTTGAGAGTGGGATCGCCGGTTTGGCTCAACACTTTTTCATAAGCGCTTTTGGCGCGCGTAAAGGCGCGGGCGTTAAACAGCGCATCGGCCTCTCGGATGGAAGCATCCACCGCCACGGTGCTGCTGCCCGCCTGCTGCGATGCTTTGGCAAAGGCTTGCGAAGCTTCGGTGTAGCGGCCAAGTTCCTGCGCCGAATAACCGAGGCCGTAATAAGCGTCGGCAATTCGCTCCGACTTTGGATATTCGTTGATATAGCGTTGATAATTGGTATAGGCGCGGTCAAAATTGGCTAATTTGTAATAGGCTTCGGCGCGCCAGAACAGCGACTTTTCCGCGATCGGCGTGTCCTCATATTGCGTCATCACAATGTTGAATTGACTGATAGCGCCTTCGTAATCGGCATTTTTAAATTTGATCCAGCCGAGTTTGTGAATGGCCGCAGCATCAACCTGTTTTGAGTCGAATAGCTGCGCCGTTGCCTGAAAAGCTTTTTCCGCCGATGGCAAATTATTCATCGCCAAAAAGCACTCGCCGATCATCAACGAGGCTTCCGGGGCCACCGGCGAGTCGCGAAAATCTTTGGTGATGGTGACAAAACGGCCCTGCGCCTGCGCGTACTGGCCCTCACGAAATTCAAGCGAACCGAGTTCGAACAACGCGTTCGCGTAATCTTTGCTTTCTTTAAATAAATTCACCACCTGGGTAAAGGCCGTGCGCGCCTGATCGCTGTTGCCGGCCAATACATAGTTGCGTCCCGCTTGAAAAGTGCTTGATGCCTTCAGCTCGTTGTCATCCGTAAGATTCGGCACCCGAGAAAATGCGGCAGCCGCTTCGACATTTTTATTCAGTTCATGATAAGCCCAGCCGAGGCTGTATTGGGCATCATCCTTAAAAGCCGTGTCCGTAATGTTTAACACTGAGGTATAGGCGGTAACCGCGTTGTCAAACTCGCCCTTGCGGTAATATGCCTCGCCGATAAAAAATTGCGCTTCACCGCGCAGGGGATTGTTGGGATAATTTTTAATCGCCTCGGACAGGCTGCTCACCGCCTCCGTGTAGCGTCCCATACCGTAGGTTGTGAAACCAATGCGATAGGCCGCCTGCGCCACCAGCGGACTCGTCGGATGCATCTCCAGCAGCTTTTTATAGGCTTTCATCGCTTCATCCCATTTACCCATTTCCTCGTAAATATAGGCGGCGGAATAAAAAGCATAATCAGCCAAATGACCGGACGGATCTTTATCATAAACGCGCGCATAATATTTCAGCGCTTCCTGTAGATCGCCATTGCGGTAGTGCGCTTCGCCGGCCCAATATAACGCGTTCAGCATCAACGGGCTTGACGGATGCTGCTCAAAAAACAGCGTGAGCGTTGATATGGCCTCTTCAAATTGCCCGGCATTCACCAGAGACTCGCCGGTACGAAACAGCGCTTTGTCGCGAAAGCCGATGGCTGGATAATTTGACAACAACTCGCGATAGGCCGAGACCGCCCGGCTATAGTCCTGCTGTTGAAAATAACATTCGGCAACGAGAAACTGCGCCTCCTCCGCATAGGCGCTGGATTTATAGTGACGCAAAAAGCTGCGGAATTGATCGGCGGCCAAATCGTAAAGCTGATCGTTGAACATGCCTTTGGCGGTAAAAAATGCCTGCTCTGCCTTTTCCGCGTCGGTCTGCGACATTGTCAAACCGGTGAACAGCAAAAATAGCACGAGGACATGTGTTAGTCTGAAAAAGAATTGAGGGCGTCGACTCATTTGCATTTTCTTCATAGGGTTGATTTTTCAAATTATGTTAAAGACGTCGAATCATTCAGGTGGTTCCGTAAAACTTTTAATCTTCAAACGTTACAATTAATTCGGAAAAATTGCAAGTCCATTCGCAAAAAGAAATTGGAATAAGCTGGAAAGGGACACTGTTTTACATTCCCTGTTGGAAATGATATGAACATGATGACGAAACGGAGATATTGAAATATGCCTTATGAATGGAAAGCTGGCGATCGTCCTTATTCCGATGATGAAGCGAAAACACTGTTAAAAGATGTGATCAGTCCGGAAACGTCGGATTGGCACTATAACAAGCACCACAAAGGTTACGTGGCGGCTCTGAATACGATTGAAAAAGGTTTGCAATCGGCCGACCGTTCTGCCGCAAATGGAAACTATTCTGAAGTTGGCGAACTGAAACGCCGCCTGACCTGGAACCACTCCGGCGCCTTGCTGCACGATATTTATTGGGATGTGCTCGGCGGTGACGGTGATCCGACAAAAGGTCCGGAAATTTTGGCAGCCATTGAAAAGGAATTTGGTTCTTTTGAAAAATGGAAAGAAGATTTCAAGGCCACGGCCTTTTCCGCCAAGTTGAGCGGTTGGGGATTGTTGGTGTATGACGCGCTCTATTCGGAACGCCTGTTGAACGTGCTCGTTGACGAGCATCAATACGGCGCCATTTGGGGCGGCATTCCGCTCATCTCGTGCGATGTTTTTGAGCATGCCTACTATCATAAAGATGGCCCCGGACGCGCGGTATATATTGAAAATTTTATCAATAATTTGCACTGGGAACGCATCAATGATCGTTTCACCAGTTTTGTAAAATAAATTTTTGGTCTCCTCTCCAAACAAAAAGCCTGGCCAAGATGTTTTTGGCCGGGCTTTTTACTTTTTGTCCGAACAATTCTACTAAATTCAGTGTGCCGGTCGCTCGCCTTTCTCACATTCCTTTTTATG
>CAYSNA010000213.1:0-9193 GCA_964432185.1 uncultured Cytophagia bacterium | reverse complement strand
CAGGCAATTAAATTTAAAAAGTGGAGAGAGAACAATGAAACGATTATTCCCAGTGCTGATTGTTTTCACAATTTTTGCGCTCGTGGCGTGCGCGCCCAAGCAGCCCGAAAAAACAGTGCTTTTCAACGGCACGGATTTTTCCGGTTGGATTCTCGATGTTGATAGCGACAGCGTCAGTGTCGAGGATGTCTGGTCCGTCACGGACGGTGTCATTCAGTGTGCCGGCGTGCCGAACGGTTACATCATGACCGAAGCCTCTTACTCGAATTATAAACTTCACCTCGAATGGCGCTGGGTGAACGAACCAACCAACTCGGGCGTGTTACTGCATTGCGGTGGTGATCTGGAAGAGATCTACTGGCCGAACTGTTTCGAGTGCCAACTCAAAGCCGGCAGCGCCGGGGATTTTGTGCTCATTGGTCCGGGACAGGTGACGGTGGATGATTCAACAATTGTCAATCCGGAGCGTTTTGCCGTTATTCAGAAGAAACATGACAGCAATGAAAAACCGGCCGGCGAATGGAATACATACGACATTGAAGTGCGCGGCAATGCCGTAGCCTGTTTTGTCAATGGATTGATGCAGAACAACGGTACCGACCTCGCCGTTTCCGAAGGCCCGATTGCGCTGCAGAGCGAAGGTTCGCCAATTCAGTTCCGCAATATTTACATCACGGCCCTCGAATAAATAGAAAACATTTGCGTGCGACATACACGTATGTCGCACGCATGTCAATCTTTGACCACCATCAATTCTTCGATCCGCCTTTATTTCTTAACAAGCAGATTTTCAAGTACGATGTTTTACTTGCTTTTTTACAAGCGGGTTGATATACTATGCGCAAAGAAATTCCACAAGGATGCAAGGAGAGACAAATGGAAAGACGCGATTTTTTGAAAACATCCGCCCTGGCCGGCGCTGCATTGGCTGCGGGCAGCCGGTTTGCTGTGGCTAATACTGAGAATCAACCGCTAAAGGGAAAGAAGACACTGTTCGTCTGGGGCGGCTGGCCGGGGCATGATCCGGATAAAACGCGCGATATTTTTGTGCCGTGGATGCAACAGATGGGCGCCGATGTTGTCGTGTCGGACAGCCTCGACGCATACACCGATGTCGATTTGATGTCATCGCTTGATTTTATCGTGCAAATCTGGACCATGGGCAAAATTTCCGGGGATCAGGAAAAAGCGCTGCTCAAGGCTGTCAGTACGGACAAGATCGGTCTGGCCGGTTGGCACGGTGGTCTGTGTGATGCGTTCCGCAATAACACCGAATATCAATTTATGACCGGTGGCCAATGGGTGGCGCATCCTGGCGGTGTGATTGATTATGATGTCAATATCTGCGACCATGACGATCCGGTGACCGCCGGATTGAAAAATTTTCATATGAAAAGCGAGCAGTATTACATGCACGTCGATCCGAATGTCAAGGTGATGGCCACAACAACGTTTAGCGCCGAACACGCGCCGTGGATCGGCGGCTCTGTCATGCCGGTCGTGTGGAAAAAATATTACGGCGACGGTCGCGTCTTCTATTCATCACTCGGACATGTTGCGCCGGATTTTGATGTGCCGGAGGCGCTCACCATCATGGAACGCGGTATTTTGTGGGCGGCGGAGAGCAAATATGCGCCAAAAGAGGAGTGGCTGCAGCCGGTTTATGCCAATCATGCACAGTTTGTAAATCAAGGCAAATAATCAGCAAGCCCCGTAATGGGGCTTTTTTTATTCGATGATCCTGAACAATCGGCCGTCCCCGGCTTTGAACAGAATGTCCGCATCCTTGTAAATGTTGTCTTCCCATTCGATCAGCAACGGCGGCATGTGGTTTTTCGGGATTTCGACCAGCGAGTGCACATTTTCGGAAAAATGGATGCGCGCGCGTTTGCCGTAAGAAAAGTCGGTGTTGACGAACAAGACATATTTGTTTTTCAAGTCATCGATAAAAAAACCGGCAAGGATAGATGGCGAGTCAATTTTAATGATCGGCAGCCCGGGGGTAAACGCTTTTCCGTGCGGCGGCACCGGATTGCTGAAATAAACGCCGGTTGAGGTCAGGCGCATTAATGTCGGGCCGAGTTTTTCAATTTCCGCGTTGATCAATCGGGAGAATGTCAGCGCATCCGTTGGATCACCCTCAACGCTGAGCATGGCATCGCCATATTCGTAAGAATTATTTTTCGGCGGACGAAACGAGTAATACTGCACCCCCTTGGCGCCGTACGCCAAACCCGAGTACAGTTGAAAACGAACATGCGAGTGCGCCACCACGGGGTGATTTTCAAAGGCAACGAGCAGTGCATACGCCCAAAACGGCAACCCTTGTTTTAAGGAAAGTTGTCGAGCCGCCTCCAGGTTGGAAAAATATTCGGGGCGAATCTCGTCGCCGAGGATGCCGAAATGCTCAAAGCTGAGAAATTTCGGTTTTAACTTTTGCGAGAGCAGTGAGAGATAATCAGTATAAACCGATGTGTCCAGAAAAGCCGATGCGGCATATTCGGGATACGCTTGGATGAAAAAGTTATGTGCCGGGAATCGGCTGCGCAGATAATCGGTTAGAATGGCAAGCGGCACGCAATCATTTAGCCCTGGTTTGTCGGCCAAAAAATAGCCGGTAAAAGAGGTGAACGTGTTGTAAAGTACCGTGAGACTATCAATGTTGTAAAGAGTCGTGTCGCTGCCGCTTTTAAAACGTTCGATTGAATTATCGGTAATGAACAGGCCGAGTCCGATAGAATCTGCAAACGAAAGCGCACGACGGTTGAGCTCGCTGTCCTTTAAATCAATAAAACAGTGAGTAAAGCCGGCGTTTCGAATGGTCAACAGTTCAAACGGATTGACGCTTTTTAACGTCGGGCCATACCACACCGTAATGGGGATGTGTTGATCGGGAGTACTGGTTTTACAAGCAAAAAATGGTAAAGAAGCGAAAATCAAATAGATGCCAATAGAACGGGAAAACTTGTTCACACTCCTCTCCGGGGTTAGCAGATTCAGCAGACGAGCGTTAATATAAAAGATTCGCACGCGTAAAGTCAAGCACAAGTTTGATTTGTAAATATTTAAATTGAAATGATCAGCACAGGTGCATCCTGTTGATTTCTCAAAGAATGAAACAGATACTATAAACGTGAAGCAGCAAATGTGCCCGTTACCTACGAATTTGAGAAAAGTATAAATTTGATATTGAACGTAATGGAAGAACAATCACTTGAATTTATTGTTCCGGACGGAAAAAACAAACAACGGTTGGATCTGTTTTTAACGACGCAACTGCCGTCGGTCACTCGCGCCAAATTAAAACGTCTGATCGATGATGACAAGATCACCGTCAACGGCGTACCGACAAAAGCCGGGCATACTGTTCGTCCGGGTGAGGTGATCAATGTGTTTTTCCCGCCATCGGAAAGCAGCGATTTGGAACCGGAAGATGTACCGCTCGATATTCTTTACGAGGATGATTCTCTACTCGTGGTCAACAAAGCGGCGGGGATGGTGGTACATCCGGCGTACGGCAATATGAGCGGCACGCTGGTGAATGCGCTGCTGGGACACTGCCGGTCGCTGTCCGATGTCGGTGGACCGATCCGGCCTGGCCTGGTTCATCGTCTGGATAAAGAAACATCCGGACTGCTCGTTGTCGCCAAAGATGATGTGACGCACGTGGCGCTCGCCAAGCAATTGTCGGCGCACAAGATTGATCGCGAATACCGCGCTATTGTGTGGGGGCATTTGAAAGAAAAATCCGGTCGCATTGAAGCGGCGCTGGGTCGGCACCCAAAGGATCGCACAAGACAGCGGCTTGATCCGAACGGTAAGCACGCCGTCACTAATTACGAGGTGTTGGACGAATCAACCTTTGCCAGCTATGTCAAACTTAATCTAGAGACCGGACGGACGCATCAAATCCGCGTGCACATGATGTCCCTCGGACACCCGGTTTTTTCCGATTCCACCTACGGCGGCCGCGGCAAAAAACTGATGGGCATGAGCCCCGAACGCAGCAAATTTATCAGTCGGCTTTTCAAGAAATTCACCCGGCAGATGCTGCACGCGCGTATTCTCGCCTTTCAACACCCGCTTACTCGAGAATTGATGTCGTTCGAGTCGCCAATCCCCAAAGACATGCAGGATTTGTGGCATATCCTCAAAAGCAGCACAGTGTAAAAAAACAACAGTGTGGTTTTTTTACACTGTGTTTTTTTCCTACATTTCGATAAATTCTTAAAATCATTCAGAAAAAAACAATATTCGAGCGAGTTGCAAGTGTCAAATATTCAAGTACTAAGCTTGTCTTGAAAATGCGTTCTTTTTCCGGCTGCATTTTGGCACGCGCGTTGCCTAAAGCGGGGTGGGAGTATTCAATTAAAGAATAGAGGAAAAAATGGAAATGATAAACACAAAAAGAACGCTGTTTTGGTTGTGGGTAACTTTGGCACTCGTCATCCTTTTTACGCTGTTGTTGTTCAACCAAAGTTATGCCCGTAGCGACGATTTTTACGAAGACCTGAATTCGCGCGAAAGAAGCGTCGCCAAAAAGATGGAACGCAAATACCTGGGCAGCAACAATACGGATGTGTTGCGTTTTGACGGAGACGCCGAAATTGACCAGAATGAACGGGTTGACGGCGATATCGTTGTGCTCAACGGTACCCTCAAAGTTGAGGGCGAAGTGACCGGTACGGTGCTGGCCATTTTTGGCGATGTCGAACTTGGCCCGGACGCCTACGTCCATGGCGATGTCGTGAGTGTGAACGGCAAAGTCTGGACTGAGGACGAATCGAAAATCCGTGGCGACGTTGTCGTCACCAACGTACCGGTGGATAAAGACGATGGGAACGTCACCATCAGCAAAAGACGCCACGATGATCACCCGCAACGACGACAAAATACGAATTGGCCGGATGATGACGATGAGGTCGTGTGGGCCGACTATAATCGCGTCGACGGTCTGACGCTCGGTATGCAATTTCCGCGTCCCGGTTGGTGGGCGAACAAGCGACATAATTTTGCCTTGATCGGCAAGGGCGGCTATTCATTCGCCAGCAAGAGATGGCAGTATCAGGCCGGTATTGAGCGCTCAACTCCGGGCGATTTTCGCTTCTCGCTCGGCGGCGAGTTTCACGACCTGACGGATACGCAGGATCGCTGGATCATTTGTGATCACGAAAACGGACTGGCGGCCTTTTTCCTCAAAGAAGATTTTCGTGATTATTACAACCGAACCGGATGGAGTGTTTGGGCGAGCCAGAATTTCAGCCGCAACGTAAAACTGACCGCGACGTATCATCAGGATGATTTCGGCAATGTTGAAAAAAATACCAACTGGTCGTTCTTCGGCAAGAAAAAGGATTTTCGTGAGAATCCGCTGGCGTTGCCCGGCGGCTTTGTCGCCGCATACGGCTTTGATGCGCCGTTGAATCTCAAAAGCGTTTCCGGAATATTTACAATCGATTCTCGAAACAACGTCAAAAGACCAACCAGCGGTTGGCATATCAATGCCTTTGGCGAATACGCCGGAGAGCAATTTGACAATCTCTATCAGTTTGAACGTTATATCGTTGATATTCGCAACTATTTCCCGGTCAGTTGGGATGAACACATCTCGTTCAGACTTCGCGCCGGAACCTCACGCGGAATTTTGCCGCCCATGTACTGGTACGATCTCGGTGGTATCTCGACGCTGCGCGCCGTTCGCCATAAAGATATGACCGGTGACCGCATGGTGTTGGGCAACATCGAATATCACTTGCGCGCCGGTGACGGCAATTTCCTCGGCATGGATGTGATCCTGTTTGTCGATTCGGGTATGGCCTGGTTTGCCGACGATGACATGCCCAATATCATCAACACGGGTCTGGTAGACCAAGAATACCAGGAAGCCGCTAACGACATCGGCCCGGAAGATACGTTTGAACATCTCGATTGGTCAGCATTGGCCACCAACGTCGGCATTGCGCTGGCCAGCCCGGATGGTGATTTTCGCGTCAATTTTGCCAAACGTGTCGATGCCGGCGGTCAGGATTTTATCGTGACGTGCCGAATCTGTAAACCCTTTTAGCCCATGAGTTTTCGGGGCCTCCAAATGGACGGAGCACGTACATTGTTCCGTCCATTTTTTAATTTAGCAAAACATTTTGAACCGATCTACGTACTAATTTTGCATGTTGATTAAAAACTGTGGAGGAATCATGCGATTCCATATTTTAGTGATGGCCGTTTTTTTTATGGCTTTTGTTATTCAGGCGGAAGCGCGGATGGTGGAGAAAGAAGATAGGTTTACGATAAAGGGAGATGCGATCTCCATCGAGCTGGACGTTGACGGCGGCGAGGTTGAAGTGCGTCCGAGCGGTGATAAAAAAGACTGTATCGTCACCATGCGGTACCCAAGCGAAAAATGCGATGTGAGTATCCGCTACAACGAAAATCGCGGGCAATTGGATATCACTGTTGATAACGATTGGGAACTCAATGATGGTCATGAAAACAATACGCCTCACATTCTTGTCGAGTTGCCTTTCGGTCCGGAAATTTCATTGTCGGCGCATATCAAGGCCGGCGAGCTCAATTTTGAACTGGGAGATTTGAGCATCGTCGATTATGAATTGCGCAACTGGGCCGGCGAGACCAAAGTTCGTTTTAGTGAACCCAATCGCGTCGTCATGCGAACATTTGATGTGAATGTCAAGGTTGGCGAAGTTCGCTTGATGAACCTTGGCAATGCCCTGTTCGAGGAAGCCGACATCAACAGCGGTATTGGTGAGCTGTCGGTTGATTTTTCCGGCAAAGGTCTGGAACGCTCCATGGCTCGAATCGACCTTGATATTGGTGAAACAACCATTATCGTTCCAGAAGATATCGGCACAAAACTCAAAGTATCCAAATTTATCCTCTCGGATGTCAGTTATGCGAACTGGTTTGAAAAACGCGGCAACTATTACTATTCTGAAAATTATGACGACAATGAAAAAACGCTCTATTTGATGATTTCCACTGGTATTGGCGAATTGAATATCAAAGTGGATTAATTTTCAAGAGGAACTTGCATATTAACGACGTTGGATTTATCTTGTAGCATACTACTAAAACACGGTGCATTAATTCGCGGGGTAAAATCATGGCAGAAGGACACGACATGCAAGCAGTCGAAAAAAAGGACATCAACATTGGCAACTGGATCAGCAGAGCATGGGATTTGATAACTGACGATCTGGGTACGTTTGTCATTCTCGGTTTTATCTGGCTGATCATCGTCGGTGTGACCTGCGGCACGGTTGTTGGCGAGTTTCTGGTGATGGGCCCGCTAACGGTTGGCTTGTTCCTGGTGATCTTTGAAAGGCTGCGCGGCAAAGAAGCGAATATCGGCGATATCGCCAAAGGCTTTAACTTTTTTGTGGCGGCTGTTCTGGCCAATATTTTGGTCTGGGTGTTTATCGGTTTTGGATTTTTGTTCTGTATCATTCCGGCTTTTATTATCGGCGCGCTTTATATTTTTACGCCGGCATTTATTGCGGACAAAAACCTCGATTTCTGGGAGGCCATGGAAGCCAGCCGCAAGGTGGCGAAAGAACATTTGTTTGAAATGATCGTGTTCACCATCATTTTGGGGATCATCAATATTGCCGGTCTTCTCGTCTGTGTTGTCGGTTTGATATTCACAATTCCACTCACCAAAGCGGCGATCGCTATCGCCTATGATGATTTGGTCGGGCTGGAAAAATCGGATGGATAATTTTTAACGATCCACAAAAAAAGGCGACTCACTGAGTCGCCTTTTTTATGGTCGTACTTATTTATGTGGCAGTATTTTATTTATCACCACAACTGGAGGCCGCAGGAGCAGCGTCGCCACAACCGGATTTTTGCGCTTTTGCTTCCTCGCCGTCAACGGCTTTGAAACCCGTTGAATTGATGGCTTTCTTCAGCGAAGCTTCATCTGTCTTGCTGTCATCGTACAGAATAACGGCAGAATTTTCTTTTAGCGATACTTCAGCCGTTTTTACGCCTTCAGCTTTTTCCAAAGTCGTTTTTACCTTGTCGACGCAACCATTGCAGGTCATACCGTCAACTTTAATTTCGACTTTTTTCTCGCCGGCAACAGAAGCAACCGTGAAAACCAGCATCAAAACGAGAGCAAAAGAAAGTATATTTTTCATACCTATCTCCTTCGTGTTTTTACCTACTTCCATATCAGTGAATTAATGGAAATCTAAAACTATGATCAAAGCTGTATTATTCCATAAAGATTTTTTAATAAAAATATTTGGTGATTTAAAATCGGCTCAGCACGTTGTTCGTCGCCTCTTTGTGAACCATAAATCCCAAAATTTTTATTTTGATATAATCCTCATGGAAAAAATGATAGCCATCAAATTCACCATTCCAGGCGCTGGCTGCCGAATCTTTAATCAAAAACCAATCTTCACCTTTGTGTTTTTTGTACCCGATAAGGTGCATGCTGTGGTCATCCTGCGTGGTTTCGTTGTAAAAGCGGAATTCACGCGCATCCTGATTGATGTGGCTTGCCGGAATATCAAAACTTGGGATGACACCGATATCCGACCAACCCCATTTGCCCGGTTCGGAAACATCGCCCATGATGACAACAGAATAACCATTTTGGATGGCCGATTTGATTCCCGCATAAAAATCATCCAGAGGCACATTATAATACTCTTGGGATTCCCACCAATTGTCCGGCACATCAAAAGAGGCTTGTTTCCAAAAGGGATGTTTTTTTACGGAAATGAACGACACATAATCATCCAAGGGCAATTGCAGAATTTCGTCGACAAATTCCTTCGGAGTTACGGATTTTCCTTCCACCAAAATGCTGTGCGGCGGTCTGCCCATGTGTCGGTTCAAAATCATTTTTATATTTTCGATGACCTGATCTTTGTGCCATAATTCCTGTTCTTTCACATAATCCAGATAGGTCATCACCTCTTTGTGCATATCACGATGATTGTAAACCGCGACGTCGCCAAGCAGTCCGGTATAATCCTCGGCGCGAACGGCGCCATATTTTTTCATCACGTTGATGACCGCATTCGGCTCGGAACCTTCGGCCACATAAGAATTGCCCTTGCGATCGACAAAGCGCTCGATTTTTTGAATGTACTCGCAATACACCGTAAACATGCGGGACAATATAATATCCCCATGACCAAGACGATGCAGCTCGGATTCC
>CAYSNA010000212.1:0-9232 GCA_964432185.1 uncultured Cytophagia bacterium | reverse complement strand
ATGGTCTACAATAAATTTGGCTTTCACGATATGCAATAATGGTACTGATAAAGCGCGGGGCGTTGACTTTGGATAATGTGGATAGGTGTCTGAATAAAAAAGGAACAAAGAGCGCGACGTTCATGAGTCAACGATAGCCAGTAGTTTAATTAAAAAATACAGCCAGGAGTCCAAAAAATGTCCCTTTCTGCGACGAGAAAATAAGAGGAAAATGGCTAAAAGTAAATAGAAAAAGGCTGGAGATGGAAGAAAAAAGGCCGATCAGACGATCGGCCTTTTAGTAAATTATGCTGTAAACGATTTATACTTTTCGTCCAAGTCCGGCGATTGCATGGTTTCCAGAATATAATCGCAAAATTCGCGGCCGGTCACGCCGGTGTCGCGGCCGGTGATGACGATCTTTTTCTCAAACTGCGTGCAGATTTCCAGCGCTTTTTGCAGTTTGTCCGCCTCTTTCACGTAGCCGATATGATTCAGCATCATGCCAGCGGCTTTGATGAGGCTGGACGGATCAGCGTATTGGCCGCGGCCTTCGGTAATCATGCGCGGCGCCGACCCGTGGATGGCCTCGAACATGGCGTAGCGTTTACCAATGTTGGCGCTGCCGGCTGTGCCGACGCCACCCTGCATTTCAGCGGCTTCGTCGGTCAAAATATCGCCGTACAGATTTGGCATGACCATAACGCGGAACTGCGTGCGGCGTTTCGGATCAATCAGCTTGGCGGTCATAATGTCAATGTACCAGCCTTCCCATTTGATGCCCGGATATTCCTTGCCGATTTTTTCTGCCATTTCCAAAAACAAACCGTCCGTGGTTTTCACCACATTGGCTTTGGTGACGACGGTGACGTTATCGATACCGTTCTTTTTGGCAAAATCAAACGCCATGCGGATGATGCGCTCGGCGCCCTGGCGGGTAATGACTTTGAAATCAAACGCCACATCATCGCCGGCCATAAAACCCTTGCTGCCGAGAATGTAGGCGCCTTCGGTGTTTTCGCGGAAGAATGTCCAGTCAATGCCCTCTTGCGGGATTTTCACCGGGCGAACATTGGCGAACAAATCCAGCTCACGGCGCATGGCCACATTGGCGCTTTCGATGTTTGGATATGGACCGCCTTTTTCCGGCGTTGTTGTTGGAGCTTTGAGGATAACGTGACAGGCCTTTAATTCTGCCAGCACATCGTCGGGAATCGCTTTCATATGAGCGGCGCGATTCTCGATGGTCAATCCTTCAATGGTACGGAATTCGATCTTGCCGCTCGCAATATCATCTTTGAGAATGATGTTGAGAACGCGTTCGGTCTCCTGCGAGATGATTGGGCCAATGCCGTCGCCCCAGCAAAAACCGACGATTAGCGGTTCAAGCGTGCTATAATCAACCCAATCCTGGGCGGCTTTCATTTTTTCCGCTCGTTCCAGTTGCGATTTTACCAGATCGGCAAAATGTTTCTGTGCTTGTTCCAAAATGTGGTCGTTCATAGTACAACCTCTTTTTGTGAGTGTTTGTGATTAAAAAACGATCTTTACGGTGTGAATATATAAAAAATGTCACATCATGTCTACCCTTTTCGAACACTATCGGCAAATAATCAACATAAAAATGAGAAAATCCAAAACGCATGTCGTAGACCGGTTCGTTCTTTTCTTTTTCTTCGCTTTGAGAAAATTCATAATTCCTGTTGATTTTATCTTGTCATATCTCTATTTTTCTGCTCGACATTTGAAAAAGGAAAACTCATGCGATTATGTGCACTCGTTTTTGCGCTTTGTTTTTTTATGCTGATGGCGTGTGGCGGAACAAAACCGCCGGTCACAACCGACGATGGCGTGCGTCTTGTTGAACAGCCTACAGCCGGCCGCTGGAATGAAGATTTTGATCCGCTCTCTCTCGATGATGCCAAAATCGATCTTAAGCCGCCGAGCCGTTCCATGGACGTTGCGGACATTAATCAAATCCTGCGCAGCGGCGCCGGCGATACGACAGCCGAGCGCATTCAGGTTCGTGGTTTTCGCGTGCAACTCATCTCGACCCGCACCGAGGAAGAAGCCCGTTCGGTGATGCGAAATGCGGTCATCAGTTTTAGTCATCCCGTGTATCGCGAGTATGACAATCCCTATTACAAAATTCGTGTCGGTGATTTTTTATCCCGCTACGAAGCCAGCAAAGTGCAGGCCGAAGCCATTGAACTTGGTTTCCATGAGGCCTGGGTCGTGCGCGCTATGGTCTGGGACCGGCCGGCAGCGCCGGATGAAAACGCGGGAAATGCCTCTGAATTTTAGTTTCATGCCTCATTGTCTTTTCAAAGTTTAGCCCGATTTTTTAACTTGAAATCGGGCTGTTTTTTTTGTATATTCCCCGCTCGTAAATTGCAATAATACGACCCATTTAAAGTTGTAAAAAGTACTATTTTTGAATAACATAGATGATGGCGCCGGATCGTGCAACGGACGGCGTCTTTCAGGAGGATTTATGTCGGGCCATTCCAAATGGAGTACAATCAAAAGGAAAAAAGGCGCCAAAGATGCCGAACGCGGACGCATCTTTACGCGGTTAATTAAAGAAATAACAGTTGCCGCGCGCCATGGTGGAGGAGATGAGACATCGAATCCCCGCTTGCGTACTGCGGTGCTTGCGGCTAAAGCGGCAAATATGCCATTAAAAAATGTGGAGAACGCCATAAAAAAAGGCACCGGCGAATTGCCCGGCGTGACCTACGAAGAAGTGACCTACGAAGGCTACGGTCCCGGTGGTGTTGCTGTGTTCCTCGAATGCCTGACCGATAATAAAAATAGAACGGTCGCCGAGGTGCGCCATATTTTTACAAAGTATAACGGCAGTTTGGGCGAAAATGGCAGCGTCGCCTGGATGTTTCAAAAACTCGGTCTGATCACCGTGCCGGCGGCCAATACTACAGAAGACGATTTGATGATGATTGCGCTTGACGCCGGCGCTGAAGATATTGAGCAAGAGGATGGTGATTTCATCATCAAAACCCAGATCGCCTCTTTGGAAGCTGTCAAAACCGCCCTGGAAGAAAACGGCATTGAATATACGTCCGCTGAATTGACGCGCGAACCGCAAAACACTATATCGGTCGAAGGCAAACAGGCCGAACAGGTTCTCAAAATGATGGACATGCTCGAAGATAACGACGATGTCCAGAACCTCTATTCGAACTTTGATATCGACGACAGCGTCATCGAGGCGTTGAACGCTTGAAGATTGAACCACTAATTACACTAATTTTATGACTGAAATTCTTGTAATAGGTGAGATTTGTGGTTAAAAAATATGATCATCCTCGGTATTGATCCGGGCACGGCTGTCACCGGTTTCGGCGTCATCGAATCATCGGCGAACCAAAAGTATCGCTGCGTCGAGTACGGTACGATCCGCTCAAAGGCGCGAGAACCGATGACTGATCGGCTAAAGAAAATATATGATGGCGTCGTAGAAATAATTCAAATACATCAACCCGATTTGATGGCCCTGGAAGATGTATTTTACGGACAAAATATACAGGCGGCGTTAAAACTGGGTCAAGCGCGCGGAGTTGTGATCGTGGCTGGACTGAATGCCGGGCTGCCGGTAACAACGTTCGCCGCACGTGAAGTGAAACAAAGTCTCACCGGCTACGGCGCGGCATCAAAAGAGCAGGTGCAGCGAATGGTGAGGGAGGTGCTCGGGCTGCATGATGTGATCAGCCCGCTGGATGCGTCAGATGCGCTGGCCATTGCTTTGTGCCATGCGCAGCGTTGGTGGACCGAACAAAAACTGAAAAAGAGTAGATGATATCATCCGTTCGTGGTCAACTCGTCGAAAAGTTTCCCACTCATGTCATTTTGGAAAATCATGGCATCGGACTTGACATTTTAATTCCGGTGTCTACTTTTGAAAAGATTAATCGCGAAGAAACGGTCACCTTGTTGACCTATCTTCATGTGCGCGAAGATGCATTGATCCTTTTTGGTTTTGCCACGGCCGAAGAGCGCGAGTTGTTCCGCGACCTGCTTTCGGTCAGCGGTATCGGCCCCAAACTGGCGATCGGAATTTTATCCGGCTCCAGTGTTGAAAAAGTTTATCGTTTTATCGCCAGTGGCGATGAGGCGAGTTTGACGAAAATTAAAGGTCTTGGCAAAAAAACGGCGCAGCGCATGATTCTTGATCTCAAAGATCGTGCGGCCGATAAAGTTAAAGACGCAGCGCCGCAGCCTGATCCATTTTTACCGGTATTGAACGCCGAGGCGGAACAGAGCGTGCTTGCGATGATGTCGCTGGGGTATTCGAAAAAGGAGGCCGAATCCGCCGTGGCTCGCGCAATGACCCGAAGCAGCAAAGAAGCCACGGTCGAAGAGCTGATCCGAATCGCCTTGAGTGGGGATTGATAGATGGATGGACGACTTCGCGCAACGGATCCGGAACGATTGACCGGCGAACAGGAACTTGACCAGACGCTACGTCCGCCGAGTCTTTTGGATTTTGTCGGACAGGAAAAGCTGAAATCAAATCTTTCCGTTTTTATTCAAGCGACGCTCGAACGCGGCGAGTCACTCGATCACGTGATGTTTTTCGGTCCGCCCGGATTGGGCAAAACGACGCTCGCCAATATTATAGCCAGAGAATTGGGCAGCGATATCCGGACGACGTCCGGTCCGGCGCTGGAACGCCCGGCGGATTTGGCCGGAATCCTGACCAACTTGAACGAACGCGATGTGTTGTTCATCGATGAGATTCATCGCCTCAATCGCGTCATCGAAGAATATCTCTATCCGGCCATGGAAGATTTCACGCTGGATATCATCATTGATAAAGGCGCTAATGCGAGAACGGTTCAGCTCAAGCTGCCCAGGTTCACGCTCGTTGGCGCCACAACGCGCGCCGGACTGATCACGTCGCCGTTGCGCGCCCGTTTTGGCGTTTCCTTTCGCCTGGATTTTTACAAGCCCGAAGAGCTCAAGTTGATCGTTCTGCGATCAGCAAAAATATTGGGCATGGCGATAGATGACGACGCCGCGTTGGAAATTGCCCGCCGGTCCCGAGGCACGCCGCGCGTCGCCAACCGGCTTTTGCGTCGTGTGCGAGATTTCGCTCAGATCGACAATATTGAGCGGGTACCAAAAGAACTGGCACACAATGCCCTCGTCCGCATGGACGTGGATGAAGGCGGATTTGACGAAATGGACAAACGCATCGTCCTGTCCATCATCGATAAATTTGGCGGTGGTCCGGTCGGCCTGAACACCCTGGCCATGGCCATTGGCGAAGAAAGTGATACCATTGAGGAAGTCTACGAACCCTATCTGATTCAACAGGGTTTTCTCAACCGTACGCCGCGCGGCCGCGTCGCCACGGATTTGGCGTACGAGCATTTTAATCGATCTAAAAAAGTAATCTCGCAACGCAGTCTGTTCGATAAATAGCTGCATGCTCGATAAACCTAACCCTATGGAGGTGATTGTTCCATGAAGCTGTCGGATTTCAAATACAATCTCCCGGAAAAATTAATTGCGCAATACCCCAGTGAAAAAAGAGACAAATGCCGTTTGATGGTGGTGAGTCGTCAGGATGAATCCATCTCCGAAGGCAGCTTTGATGACGTTTACAATTTTATGGAAGAAGGCGATTGTCTCGTCGTCAATGAGACCAAAGTGTTTCCCGCCCGGCTCGAAGGCATTAAGGATAAAACCGATGCCAAGGTCGAGGTATTTTTGCTTCGCGAGTTGGAAGTGGGTTTGTGGGAAGTCCTGGTCAAACCGGCTCGCAAAGTTCGCGTCGGCAACCGTCTGTCCATTGGCAATAAATTGTCGTGCGATGTGATCGACAACACGGTGTCCGGCGGGCGCGTTGTTCGTTTTAATTCAATTGAAAATTTTTATGAAGTTGTTGATGACATGGGCAAGGCGCCGTTGCCGCCGTACATTAAACGTGAGCCGGAACCCATGGATAAGGAACGTTACCAGACGGTTTATGCGCGCGTGCGCGGCGCTGTAGCGGCGCCCACGGCAGGCTTGCATTTTACTGATAGTTTGTTGAAAAAGCTGGAGAAAAAAGGCGTCAAGGTCGTCAAACTTGTGTTGCATCTTGGGCTTGGCAGTTTTCGCCCGGTAGTCGTTGAGGATTTGGGACGGCACAAAATGGATTCCGAGTATTACGAAATTACCCAGGAAACCGCCGATGCCATTAACGAAACCATGCGAAACAAGAAAAAGGTGATCGCGGTTGGAACAAGCGTGGTGCGCGCTCTCGAAACGAGCGTCACCTCGGAGGGCTGGGCTAAACCGTCGAGCGGCTGGACCGACAAGTTTATTTATCCGCCTTATGATTTCAAGATCGTTGATCGCCTGATTACCAATTTCCATCTGCCGAATTCAACTCTGTTGATGCTGGTCTCGGCGTTGGCGAATCGTGATTTGATTTTCAAAGCCTATCGTAAAGCTGTGCGCGAAAAATACCAGTTTTACAGCTATGGCGATGCGATGATGATCATTTAACGCTTGCGTGATTGTGCATACATTTAAAGTTGCAGCTATCATTGTCGCTGCCGGTTCCGGAAAACGAATCGGCAGCGATATTCCAAAACAGTTCCTTGAGATAGGCGGCAAGCCGATCCTTCGGCATACGTTGGAGAAATTTCAGTCTTGTTCGGACATTGATGAAGTGATCGTCATTCTTCCCGACTCTTTGGCTGACGAGTACGCGTCGATAATTCGGCATGACTGGGGCATCACAAAATTGGTTCAAACCATAAAAGGTGGAGCCGAGCGGCATCACTCTGTAGCCGCCGGATTAAATGCGATTGATGAATCAGTCGATATCATTTTGATTCACGATGGCGTTCGACCGTTTGTGTCGTCACGAATTTTGCGCGACAGTGTCAAAGCGGCGTATGAACACGGCGCGGCGGTCGTCGGTCTAAAACCAAAGGATACGGTGAAAAAAGTTGCCAAAGGTTTCGTGAGTGCCACGCTTCCGCGTGACAGTCTTTTGCTGGCACAGACGCCGCAAACCTTCCGACGAGATGTGATTTTAAAGGCGAACACGCTGGCGTTTCAACAAAAACGATTCAGCACGGATGACGCGGCGCTCGTCGAACAGATGGGGCATCCCGTTGCCGTCGTTGAAGGTGATTGGCGCAATATAAAAATTACATCCCCGGATGATTTGGTCCTGGCCGCAGCCTTTCTGGAGGAGGAAAAGTGAGGATCGGTCATGGATTTGATGTCCATCAACTTGTTGAAAACCGCAAGCTGATTCTCGGCGGCGTTGATGTTCCACATTCGCTCGGTTTGCTCGGTCATTCGGACGCTGATGTGCTCTGTCACGCCATCAGCGATGCACTGCTTGGCGCGGCTGCTCTGGGTGATATTGGGCAGCATTTTCCGGATACCGATCCACAATACAAAGGCGCCTCGAGTATTAAATTGATGCAGCACGTCGTGGATTTGCTTGGTGCCGAAGGCTATCGGCTCGGTAATATTGATGCAACATTGCTTTTACAAAAACCCAAAGTCGCCCCCTATATTGAACAGATGCGACAGAATATTGCAGCGGCCTGCGGGATTGATTTAAATCAGGTGTCCGTTAAAGCGACCACCACAGAAAAACTCGGATTTCCCGGCAGGGAGGAGGGAGTCGCGGCGCATGCCGTTGTTCTCATCGAAAAAGAACGGACTGAATAAAATATGTCTCTGAAAATCTACAATAGCCTAACACGACAAAAAGAAGAATTTGTGCCCGTCAAAGAGGGCGAGGTTAATATGTATGTCTGTGGACCGACAGTGTATGATTATCCGCACATCGGCCACGCCAAAAGTTATATCTCGTTTGATATTGTTGTGCGTTATTTGCGCTATTGTGGCTATCATGTGCGCTATGTGCAAAACATCACCGATGTTGGGCATTTGCTTGATGACGGGGAGGATCGCATCCTCAAAGGCGCAACTCGCGAAAAGAAAAATCCGATGGAATTGGTGGAAATCTACACGCGCGCCTATTTTGACGCAATGGACGAGTTGAATGTATTGCGCCCGGACATTTCACCGCGCGCCACCGGACATATACCAGAGCAAATTGCGATCGTGCAGGCATTGATTGAAAAAGGTTTCGCATATCAGGTCAACGGTTCCGTCTATTTTGATATTGAAAAATGGCCCACCTATGGCGCGTTGTCCGGACGCCGCGTGGAGGATCAGCAAGCCGGCGCGCGGTTGCAGGTGAATGATGAAAAGCGTCATCCTGCTGATTTTGCCTTGTGGAAACGAGCCGAACCTGATCACATTATGCAATGGAACAGTCCGTGGGGAAAAGGCTATCCGGGTTGGCATATCGAATGTTCCGCCATGTCCATGAAATACTTGGGCGAAACGTTGGATATACATGGCGGCGGCATGGAAAATCAATTCCCGCACCACGAATGTGAGATTGCGCAAAGTGAAGCGTATACGGGCAAGCCTTTCGTGCGCTACTGGATGCATCACAATATGGTGATGGTTGATGGGACCAAGATGGGCAAATCACTCGGCAATTTTACCACCATCCAGGATGCACTGAAACGATTTTCCGGTGAGCAGATTCGTTTCTTTATTTTGCAAACGCACTATCGCTCTCCGGTTGATTTTAATGATGATTCGATCGCTGCTTCGAGTCAGGGCTTGGACCGCCTGGTGAATACGCGGGACGAATTGCAGCGTGTTTTGCGTGAAGCGCCTGAAGGCAATGTCTCTGAGACAGTGAAAAATAGTTGTGAATCCTACCTTTCTCTTTTTGAACAAGAGATGAACGACGATTTTAATACACCGGCGGCTATCGGACAATTGTTTAACTTTTCACGCGATATCAACAGCAATTTATCGCAGGGCGTAACAAATGGGTCTGCCCAGTTATACTATGATACTTTTAAAATAATGGCCCACGATATTTTGGCCATTCTGCCACAAGAAAAGTCCGACAGTATGGCAGCCGATCCTTTTATTGACTTGTTGATCAAAGTTCGAAAAGAGCTGCGAACACAGAAAAACTGGTCGCTGTCAGATGTTATTCGCGATGAATTGGTCGAGCTGGGTATTTTTTTAAAGGACGACAAAGAGGGCTCGCATTGGTCGTATAAAAAATGAAAAAAGTTGATTAATCTTAAAAAAAAACTTGATTTTTCAGGTTTTTTTTATAAATTATGGGGCTTTATTGCGTTTCGCATCTTAGAGACGCCACCATAGCTCAGCTGGTAGAGCG
>CAYSNA010000211.1:7402-9242 GCA_964432185.1 uncultured Cytophagia bacterium | reverse complement strand
GATTTTCGCCGAGAATGCGGCTTTTCAGCATCAGCGCATAGGTTGGGCTGGCGCCATCGCGAACCTCGCCATAGCCGGAAATGCCCTGATTGGTATCGAGGCGAATGACGTATTTTCGCCATGTGGCGCCCATGCGCACCACGCGCATATCGGTGATTTCCAGCTTGGACGGCTCGGAGGCGCGTTTGACATTATTTTCAACCGCCTGTAAATCACGGCTGCTGAGTAAACTTCCCACGGAACCAACCGCCGCGGCGGCGCCCATGGTTTTGAATAGATCTCGTCGTTTCATGATATTTCTCCCGTTTTATTTGTCGTCACAAAGCCTCGGTGCGCTTAAACCAATCTCGAAACACGCACCTTCTGGAACCATCATAATGCACCTGTCGAGGCTTGTCGTGACTATTATTTCTTTTTCGTTGGCACTTTTTTCTTTTGAAAATAATTCGCCAGCACTGAACCGGAGATATTCATCCACGGGCCAAAGATGGCCGGCGCCAACGCAGCGTTGGCAGAGTTCAGGACCGTCATGGCGAGACCGGATGCCATACCGCCGTTTTGCATACCGACTTCAAAGGCGATGGTGCGGCAACTGCTTTCGTCCAGTTTGAGGGCGCGCGAAATCCAGTAGCCGAGAATATAGCCGATAAAATTGTGAATAATCGCCGCCAGGATGATCACCAGTCCAACAGACAATAATTTTTCACTGGAGCGCGCGGTGATGATGGCAATGATAAAACAAATGCCCGCCATGGAAACGAGCGGCAGCGCTTTGTCCATCCAGTTTTCCGGGCCATGGAGCAGAATGCTGATGATCAGTTTGGCCAGCGCGACAACTCCAATGAGCGCACATCCGAGAACAAGTCCGGTTTTTATTGGCGAGAGAGCGCCGTACAATTGAGTGGAAATGGCGCCGAACACAACGGCCAGGCCGATGCCGAGAGCCGAAATCATCGCCAACGGCACAACCGAGCGATACATTTTCTTTTTGCTGTACAAAATTTTGTTGGCCACCAGGCCGGCGATAATCGGCACGATGATCATATTTAATATCGATAGCATCATTGCGACAAAATCGATGGGCACCAGTTTTCCGGCGAGCGTCTTCATCAAAAATGGCGTCATGACGGGCGAAGCGAGGGTGGAGCAGGAGGTCATGGTGACGGAAAGCGCCACGTTGCCGCCGGCGATATAGGTCATCAAGTTTGATGCTACGCCGCCGGGACACGAGCCGATGAGAATGACGCCGGCCGCCACTTCCGGTTCAAAGCCGAAGAGTGTGGCGATGCCGAGCCCGGCAAACGGCATGATGGTGAATTGCAGAACAAGACCAATGAGCACCGGCCACGGCAGTTTGACCACGCGGGTGAAATCGCTGACGTTGAGCGTGGTGCCCATGCCGAACATGATGATTTGGATGAGCGGCACAATGAGAATGCCAAGATCAAAGCCGAACCAGGCGCCAAATGCCGATGGGTAAAAGAGGGAGGTAACGACAAAAACGATCACCCAGACGGTAAAGGCAAAGCTTTTCAGTATAGGATGAAGAGTGGCAAAAAGGGCGGCACATGCCAGCGCGGCGATGAGCGTGATGCTGACCAGCGCTGAACCGGCAAAGAACAGAATGGCAGTGATGAGAAAAAAGGCGATAGCAAGATAACCAAAGAGTTTCATACAAATATCCACAGTTTGGTGAGGTGGGCGTTTTGAAAACAATAAACAGAATTCGCTTCAGAAACACAAATGAAATCGGAAGGTGTTGATGTTTTTTACAATTGAGTGCATCGAGGAAAGCCAACAGATTAAAGCAAACTCGCCGAGCCCTCATCCAGCCACAATA
>CAYSNA010000211.1:0-7302 GCA_964432185.1 uncultured Cytophagia bacterium | reverse complement strand
CGAGGAAAGCCAACAGATTAAAGCAAACTCGCCGAGCCCTCATCCAGCCACAATATGGCATTCTTGTGTCGTCGCAATATAGAAGCGGGACATGCCGTTGAAATCTCGCCCGTCAATGCATCCTTCACCGCCTGGGCTTTTCTTGTATCAGGCACAACGCATGAAATGGTTGTGGCGCGCATAATCGCCGGGATGGTCAAACTCAGCGCATGCGTCGGTACGTCATCAAACGTTGGGAACCAGCCTTCGCCCAGTTGTTGTTTGCGGCACGCGTCATCGAGCTCCACGACTTTGACGAGCTTGGGATCATTAAAATCCGCCACTGGCGGATCGTTAAAAGCAATATGGCCATTCTCGCCAATGCCGATACAGGCGATGTCGATCTCATGGCTTTTCAACAGCTTCTCGTATCGCAAAACCTCGGCGTCAATATCCGGCGCATCGCCTTGCAGAAAATAAGTCTTCGCCGGCTTTACCTCATCCAAAATGCGTTCCTTGAGATATTTTCGGAAACTGGCCGGATGTTCGATGGACATGTCCTTGTATTCATCCAAGTGAAAAACGGCGAGGTGCGCCCAATCAATATCCATCTGTTTGAATGTTTCCAAAAACTCGAATTGTGAAGCGCCGGTGGCGAGAATGAGATTCGCTTTTCCATTTTTTATAATGACTCTGCTGAGCGTATCCGCTACAAAGGCCGCTGCCGCTTCTCCAAGTTGATTTTTTGTTTTATACACCTTGACGGTCAAAGCGTCAGTTTGAAATGATCTGAGCATAGCCGATCCTCATGCTGTTAATATTCTGAAATCCCATGCGTCCAAAGACAGATGATTTTTTTTCGACAAATCGAGTGCCGCGCCAGTAAAAGCATCAATAAAAACTCCGGACTGATCCATGTCGAGTTGCGTATCAACGGCCGCGTTCGACACGTTGGCGATAACAAGGACCATATCTTTTTCAAACGAGCGGATAAAGGCGTAAATGTGATCCGGCGCATTAGTGGTTATCCTGTGCATGTGTCCTTTAAACAATGCCGGATGATGGTGATAAAGTGAGCACAACGTCTGGTAAAACGGCGTCAGTTCGCTGGGTTGCCAGTCGATTTCATCCTTTTCATAAAATGGCAGTCTTTTATTGAGTCCGACTTCCTGACCATTATAAATCAACGGCGTACCGGGAAGGGTAAAGGTCAGGGCCGCCATCACCCTAACGGCGTCGCCAAGGCGCTCGATGGCCGTGCCGGTCCAGGAATTCTGGTCATGATTGCTGGTGAATCGCAACCGCCGCGAGCCGGCCGGATATTTATGCTGATCGATAAACAGAAATTTATCAATCTCGTCGACTCGCCGCGAGCCGTTGACGATGCCGTTGAATAGCCAGTACATATTAAAAGCATAGCTGATGTGAAAGCCGTTCCGGTGCAGCGCCGGGTGCTGACCTTCGGCGAGCATAAGCACAGGCTTGATCTGCTGCAGCTCCGCAATCGCCTGCCGCCAAAAACTCATCGGCACCATTTCCGCGACATCGCAGCGAAAACCGTCAATGCCGATAGCCTCGATCCAGTAGCGCATCATGTCCGTCATATAACGGCGCAGATTTTTGTCGCGGTACTCAAGTTGCGCGACGTCTTGCCAGTCATCAAGCGGCGCGACGATACGGCCGTGTTTATTTTGCCGGTACCACTCGGGGTGTTCATCGATCATCGAATTGTCCCACGCCGTGTGATTGGCCACCAGATCGATGATGATGCGCATGTCCATCTGATGAATTTTGTTTACCAGACGGCGAAAATCCTCCAGCGTGCCGAATTCCGGATTGATGCCATAATAATCCTGAATCGAATAATAACTGCCGAGCGATCCTTTGCGATGCTTTTTGCCAATGGGATGAATGGGCAAAAACCACAAGACCTTCACCCCAAGATCTTTTAATCGCGGCAGATGTGATTCAACCGCGGCAAATGTGCCTTCAGGCGTGAACTGTCGCGTGTTAATGGAATAGATGACGGCGTTGTCGGCCCAGGCCGGAAGCGGCGCCGTGTGATTTTTTAAAAGGGACATGTTCTTCGTACACCTTGTTATTCTATTTCAAGTTCAAACTGTGCGGCAATTTTGTGGATCCAGGTGATCTCTTCAAGCCGTTCATACTTTTTACAACCCGCAACATAGATGCTGCATTTCGTGTGCAGCATGGCGCGCGTTTTTTCTTCGAGCGACGGATCGAGATTTTGACTTAGTTTTTTAGTCAACGCCACAATCCGGTATTTATCCAGGCTGTGCTGATGCGACAACTGCTCCCACGGCCCGTCGCGCTTGACGATGAGTTTGTCCGGGATAAATCCAATCGGAATGTGGGACGACAGGCGCAACCACAAATCATAATCTTCACACGCGGGCAGATTTTCATCGAAAAGACCAAAATCGTCAAAGAGCCGGCGGTGAAGCAAAACCGACGAAGCGCTGATGATGCAGCGCGGCAGGCAATTGTCGTAAATCCAGCCGCCAACTTTGTGGTGCACTTTTTTCGCATTCACCCATGTGTCATTTTTGCGCCATTCTTCATCGGTATAACATATCTGATACTCGGGATTTTTAATCAGGAATTCTTTTTGTTTTTCCAGCTTGGTCGGTTTCCACAAATCATCCGAGTCGAGAAATGTCAGCCATTCACATTGGGCTGACTGAATGCCAACATTCCGAGCGGAGGAAATGCCGCGATTGGATTGAGTGATAATGCTGATGGTTTCACCAAAAGCGTGCAAACGCGCCGGCGTGTCGTCGGTCGAACCATCATCCATCACAAAAATCTCGTCCACCTTTTCGGTTTGAGATAACACCGAGTCGATGGCCTGACACACAAGGTCAGCACGATTAAATGTGGGAATGATAACCGAGACGTTCATCAGAATAGTTTATGAATGTTACGGATGATGGCCCACCAATGCACCGAGGTGATGAACCGTTTGCTGCCCAGCATTTTAACCAAGCTCACCAGTTTGATCCATGGATTACGCGCATACAACAGGTGAATGGCGTTGCGGAAAAAGGTCACGGATTTTGCGTCATACGGGAACCACCACAAGTTGCGTTTGTTGCCGCCATTGTCATAGCTGGCGTATTTTACCTGCACCATTTCCTCAAGGCCGAATCGCGCGCGCGTGCGGCCAATGCCGCTCATTTTGTAGCCGCCCCACGGCGCGTTCGGTTCGCCCCAGCTCGATGTTGTGTCGTTGATCATCACCGTACCGGCCTGCAGCTCGCGGATGAACCGATCAGCCAGTTTTTTGTCGCTCGTCCAGGCGTAGGCCGAAAGACCATAAATGCTGTCATTTGCCAGTTCGATCGCTTGATCCATATCCTCCACAACCATAACAGCGAGCACCGGGCCAAAGGTCTCTTCGGTCATAATCGGCATGGAGTGATCGACGTTGACGAGAAACGTCGGTTCGAAAAAATAACCCGGCCGATTCGGACGATTGCCGCCGTGCAATAATGTTGCACCGCGGCGAATGGCATCTTCAACCTGGTCGCGAACCTTGATCAGTTGAGACAAATTGGTTAACGGCCCGACCTGCGTGTTTGGATCAAGCGGATCACCAATGGTGACGGTTTTTATTTCATCAAGACAAAGTTGAATAAACTGATCGGCAGCCTCACGTTCCACATAAACACGCTCGACCGAGGCGCACACTTGTCCCGCGTTAAACAGCGAGCCCCAGACGACCGCTTTGGCGGCGCGCGGCAGGTCCGCATCTTTGGCGATGATGGCGGCGTCCTTGCCGCCAAGTTCGAGCACCACCGGCGTCATTTGGTGTGAGGCGGCGCACATGACATCCCGGCCGACCGGCGTGCTGCCGGTAAAAATAATTTTATTCACGCCGCTGTGATGCGTGATGTGCGGCGCGTCCGCATCCTGCACAAAAACGGTTTGAAAAACGCCGTCCGGAAATGCGGCGGCTTTGAAAAGCTCGTCGATTTTTTGGCCGACGAGTACCGTATCCGGCGCCGGTTTAAAAATGACCGTATTGCCGGCCACGAGCGCAGCGGCGATTTCAGGCACCGGCACGGAAAATGAATAATTCCACGGCGAAATGATCGCAACCACGCCGTACGGCTCCAGCCGGTATTTACTTTTTTTGTGCACGAACAAGAGCTGCTCGTGGCGCATTTTGTGCGGTTTGAGAATGCGATAGGCATAACGGCCCAGACTTTTGAGAATGGCGAGCGTCGCCACTATTTCCGAGGTCAATCCTTCCGCCACCGGTTTGCCCTGCTCCTGCGCCATCAGTCGGGCAATGTCCTCCTGCTGATTGAGAACCTGCCGCCGCACCCGATCAATGTAAACCTGGCGCTCTTTGATCGATTTTTTGACCAGCCGACAAACGCACGGCGCGATCTTCGAATGGCTTCGTTGATGCCGTCATGGCTGATGGTGTCGACGCGCCCGAGTTCCCTCTCCGTTGAGGGATTCAGAGAAACGATAAAATTTGATTGTTCGAGACTCATTTTTGTTCTTTCTGTGGAATGTGACTCATCGCATATTCCGCCAAAGCGGTGATGGTTAAACTCGGATTGACGCCGAGATTCGCCGGCACGGCGGCGCCGTCAACGACGTACATGTTATTGTAGTCGAAAACTTTGCACGTTGAATCGATGACGCCGCTTTCTTTGTCTTTGCCGATAACGCAGCCGCCGAGAATGTGCGCCGATAACGGCATGTTCAATAAAACTTCGGTGATCGAACTGCTCGGATAACCGTTTATTTTTTTGGCGATGGCCCGTGCCGTCTGGTTGGCTTCCGGGATAAAAGTCGGAATGGAGCTGCTCGGCCAATGCGAGGAGAGCAATTTTTTGAACGGCCAGAACCATTTTCGTTTCAGCGACAAATCCAGTTGATTGTCGTAATTCTGCATCACCAAAAAAATGATGGACCGTTTCGCCCAGTGAAAAGGACTCAAACTTTTTAAAAATAACAGGGGATGTTTTATACAGTTCCACAGGTATTGCAGCGGGCGCAGAAATCGGTGCGAGCCGTCGGTCATCAAGGTGGCGATGAAGGACATGACGTCCGACCCTTCCGGATAACGCACCGGCTCGATGTGCGTGTTGTCGGTGACGAACAGGCTGGAGGTGATGGCGATGCCTTTGGAAAAATCAGCGTCCTTGTCGCTCGATGTCGCGCCGACCAACACTTCGCTGTTGGTGCGGACTATATGGCCAAGCCGATCTGACAGATTGGGGAGATGTCTTTTTTGTTTGCAATGCAGCAATAATTTATTCGTCCCCAGCGCCCCGGCAGCGAGAACGACACCTTTTGCCGTTAGCGGTTTGTTACGAGACCGAATGATCCCCGTTTGTTTTTTTGACAGAATCTGATAACCACCGTACGGCAGCGGGATAATGTCCGTGACCCGCGTTTCCGGGATAATTTTCACGCCGAGTTTTTCCGCGAGATACAGATAATTGCGGTCGAGCGAATTTTTGCCGCCATGCGAACAACCCACCATACAGCGGCCGCTGTGATCGCAGCCTTTGCGTGGAGGGCCCTCGCCGCCAAAAAACGGATCGGCATTCTCGTGCTCCGGATCGCCAAAATAAATACCCACATCCGTCGGTTGGAAGAAATGCTCACGGCCGATCTCTTTGGCGTACTCGAGAAGCAGTTTATCACTTTTCCACAATTTGGGATTCGGTGTTACGCCCAGCATGTGGCGTGCGGTTTTATAAAACGGCGCTAATGTGTTCTGCCAATCGTCCTGCAAATCCTTCCATTGCGGATCATCAAAAAACGGCCGCGGCGGTTCCAAAAGCACCGCGGCGTAGACCAGACTGCCGCCGCCAACGCCGCTGCCGCCAAGCACGAGAACATTTTTCAAAAACGTCAACGTTTGAATGCCCGTGCACAACAGGTTCGGCGCCCACAGCCATTTCCACAATTGCCAGTTGGTGCGCGCGTAATCGTTCGGCGCCCAGCGCTTGCCGCGCTCAATCACGCAGACGGAATACCCTTTTTCTGCCAGCCGCAGCGCGGCTACGCTGCCGCCAAATCCGGAGCCGATGATAATATAATCAAAATCGTGCGACATTCCTGACCTCATCTCGATGTGTGTTGTGTGTTCGGGAATTTCTTGGTGGAGACGACGTGAAAATGAAAACAGCGGGCTTGACAAAAAATCGACGCATCAATGGGTGTTGTGAATTCATTCGTTTCACGTTTTAAGGGTGAATGTTGATCAGTTGATGATAAAAACATAACCATATGATCTCTAAAAAGAAATAAAAAAAGATGAGGTGCCCGAGGAAAACGATGCTTCACATTTGAGAGTGTTGAAAGTTTTGTCTGTTGATGTTGGAAAAATCTAAATCTGTATTTTTTGGGACTCTACATAAGAAAGGTCATCTGTCCGAAACGGCAGATCGTGCCCGCCCAAAACGATGCCGTTTAATTGTTCGATCTTTTCTTTGCTGGATAAAAACAGATCGCTGCTGTAGCGTGGCGTCAATTCCTGCAAACGGCGTTTCCAGAATAATCGGCTGCCGAGCGCATCCCCGGCGATAACAAACGTCTCGGATGGACCTCGCGCAATGACGGAATAATGTCCCGGCGTATGACCGGGTGTGTGTAAAAAAGAAAGAAAGTCCGGCAGACGCGGCTTGTCTTCGATCCATTCAATTTGATGCTCATCACCCAAAAGATTATCCCGCCAATAAGTGTGAACCATCTTTTTGAGATATTGTCCCGCCGCTTCAATGCGCCGCGAGTTGGCGTGCGGGAAAAACTCGTTCAGGGTGGCGACAACATCAGTAGAATTCAATAACGCGTGAGAAAATTTTTGCGCGTATAAAAAATCTTCCTGACTGACAATAATTCGCGCTTTAGAAAAGGCGGTATTATTGCCGACGTGATCGATATGTACATGCGTGTTGATCACCATTGTAAAATCTGTTGGATGAAAATGCAGCGCCTCAAGCTGGTCAAATAGGTCTGACTTGCCGGGAAAGCCGGTGTCCACCATAATCAGATGATCGCTCGTTTCGATCACCGCTGCCATCAGGGGCAGATTGGCTGCCGCCGGATTGCCGTCATCCGGCATGCGCATTTTCATCGGAAAGATGTAGATGTTGTCGTTTTGCATGAAAATAGAGCTGTTATGTGAAAAACTCAATTTAGGCTGAATGAGCTTTGTTCTCAGTCGTCAGCATTCAGCTTGAAATTATTTTTGCTCAGTCTGTAATTCTGCAATTTTTTTGTCAATACCGGACACATTGTGGATAGAACGCGGATTTAACGGATCAGACGGAT